>CAJATB010000133.1 GCA_903944755.1 uncultured Bacteroidota bacterium | reverse complement strand
TTTAAAAAATTTAAGGCTAACTACCAAAGCCTTTGCGGGTATACTTTATCCTCAATCAATGCATTAATGTTTTCTTTAACACCTGGTGCGTCTTCTTTGTAGGTTACTCCAAACCATTTAGCATTTGTTGGTATCACTTTAACTTGTCCTAGCCCTAATGCTGTGAACCGTCCAGCTACAAAGGGTATATAAAATTCCGATTTTAATTCCTGTCCATGCTTTGCTAAAAATAATTTGAATTCCGACGCACACAAATCAATAAAACCAGGAGCAAAACACATAAAATTCATACTTACTCTTGTGTCTTCTTGCAATGACGTTTCAATGCCATTTTCTTCAAAAACAATTTGCCCTTTTTCCGTTCTGTATATTTTAGTACGCTCATTTATTTGTGTTAAATAACCTGCTTCATCTAAATCACAAACCCCTCTACTCACTGTTCCATTTTCACTAAGTGTGTTGGCTAGTTCATACCCCAAAATACAATACGTTTTCTCGTTGCATTCGGTTGTTAAAAAATCATACGCTTGTTGAAATGCAGCAGCACCATAATAATCGTCGGCATTAATTACCGCGAATGGCTCCTTTACCACCCCTTTTGTACAAAGTAAGGCATGTGCTGTTCCCCAAGGCTTAGTACGTTCGGAAGGAACAGAAAATCCCTCAGTATATTTCTCCATTCCTTGGTATACATATTCTGTGGCTATTTTGCCTTTTAATTTAGGCTCAAAAGTTTGCTTGAACGCTTCCGAAAAATCTTCACGAATAATAAAAACCACTTTCTCAAAACCTGCACGAATAGCATCGTAAATAGAATAATCCATAATGGTTTCCCCGTGTGGACCAAAACCTTCAGTTTGTTTCTGACTTCCGTATCGACTTGCCATACCTGCTGCTAATATCACTAATGTGGGTGCACTCATGTTTCAATGTTTATTTATTTGTAATTTTACCTTATTGGCAAAAAACATCATGTAAAATTAACTGATTTTCACTAAACAGAAAAAGTTTGAACCCAAATCCCTCCATAACGCCTATTGCCTATTTAAGTAATCAATCTACTAAAATAGATATCCTTCGGTTAGATGCAATACACCCTATTGTTAGCGGCAATAAATGGTTTAAACTTCGTTATTACGTTGAAGATGCACTTCAAAAAAAGGCAACCACTATTGCTAGTTTTGGTGGCCCCTATTCTAATCACTTAGTGGCTTTAGCTTTTGTAGCTAAAGAAAATAATTTAAAAAGTACTGGCTATGTCCGCTCCAACGAAGGGGAACCAATAACGCACACTTTACAAGAAGCACTGAACTACGGCATGGAATTAATCTTTTTAGGCCGTAGCACTTTTCAAGAAAAAAAAGCTTTCTTACTAGTCCCCCCACTAAAACAAGAGGATAGTACAATTTATTATATTGACGAAGGCGGCTATGGTATTTTAGGGACAAAAGGGGCTGCTACAATAATGAGCGAAGCTGCTTTAAACTATGACTATGTAGTTTGCGCTGTTGGCACGGGCACCATGATTGCCGGATTAATTAATGCATCCAAGTCAACTCAAAAAATTATTGGGATTTGTATTTTAAAAAATGAAGGCACCATTTATGAAGAAATTAATACCCTAGTTGAAGACACTAATAAACCTTACACCCTGCTACATGCATTTCACCAAGGTGGCTATGCAAAAACAACACTATCGCAAATAGAATTCATGAATGAATTATGGGACTTTGCGCAAATACCCACTGATATTGTGTATACGAGTAAAGTACTAATGGCTGTTGCGCAATTAGTAAAAGAAAATTATTTTGCTAGTAATAGTAAAGTGTTAGTAATTCATAGCGGTGGCCTGCAAGGCAACCGATCACTAAGTAAGGGAGTATTACATTATTAACCAACCAATTCGCAATCAAATACAATTTGAAACTGCTCCTTAATTTTCTGCTTCACTTCTTCATAATCAACTTTCCCTCCTAACTCTTTTTCCAATGATGTAACCGTCTTTCCTTGTATTCCACAAGGAACAATATATTCAAAATGAGACAAATCGGTATTTACATTTAAAGCAAAACCATGCATAGTAATCCACCTGCTACATTTAATACCCATTGCGCAAATTTTCCTGGCCATAAATGGATCATTAGGTTCCAACCACACACCAGTCTCCCCATTACTTCGTTCGCCCACTAAACCATATTGTGCAATTACATTAATTATTACTTGTTCTAAACTTCTTAAATACCATCCTAAATCGGTTTTGAACTTATCTAAATCCAATATGGGGTATCCTACAATTTGTTGGGGCCCATGATAAGTGATATCGCCTCCTCTATTTATATGAAAAAAATCAATCCCTAATTTTTGTAAATGCTCCTCAGACACTAGCACATGCTCCCTTTTCCCGTTTTTACCAAGGGTGAATACAGGAGGGTGTTCCACTATTATTAGCTTATGTTGGGTTGCTGTTTGAGTAACATCTTCTTCTTTTTCCCTAGCTGCTGACTTAATTTGCGTATTTTTTAACAATAAGGATTCTTGGTAATCCCAGGTAGGCTGATAGGACTTTAGGCCTAAATCTTCAAATAGCACTTTTTGACGCATAGGACAAAGTTACAAACTAAGCCGCAATATCTTACTTTTGCAACATGTCAGAAGAATTAGAACAATTACAGGATGAAAATAATGAGACCATTTATGAGCGTTTAACCTTTATAGTGGATAAGGGCCAGGAGCCTACGCGTATTGACAAATGGGTGCAAGCGCGTATTATAGGTATTACTAGGAGTAAACTTCAAAATGGAATTGAAGGTGGCTTCCTAACGGTAAACGGTAAAATAGTAAAAAGCAATTATAAAACTAGGCCAGGCGATGAAGTAGTTTATATGAGCTATATAAACCCCGACTATACCGAACTTAAGCCTGAAAAAATGGATTTAAACATCATGTATGAAGATGATGCAGTGATGGTTATAAATAAGCCTTCTAACATGGTGGTGCATCCTGGTATCGGAAATTACACAGGTACATTATTAAATGGTGTTGCTCATCATTTACTTTCCCTTAACCCTGAGTTAACGGAAGATGTGTTACCTCGCTTTGGATTAGTGCACCGCATTGATAAAAATACAACAGGGTTAATAGTACTTGCTAAAACACCTGAAGCTGCTAGCCATTTAGCGAAACAATTTTTTAACCATACAGTGGATAGAAAATATGTGGCTTTGGTTTGGGGAGACGTAGCAGAGGATACTGGCCGAATTGAAGCACATATAGCTAGGCATAAACAAAATCGTAAAATGTTTGACGCCTACCCTGAAGGTGAAATTGGAAAGCATGCAATTACCCATTATAAAGTAATTGAAAAATATAATTATGTATCGCTTGTGTCTTGTATTTTAGAAACAGGAAGGACGCACCAAATTAGAGTGCATATGAAACATATAGGCCATACTTTATTCAACGATTGGGAATATGGAGGAGATAGAATTTTAAAAGGCACTATTTATACCAAGTACAAACAATTCGTAGACAACTGTTTTGAAGCCTGCCCTCGTTGTGCTTTACATGCAGCTACCTTAGGTTTTATTCACCCAACAACAGAAGAAAAAATGACGTTCGAAAGTGATTTGCCAGCCGATATGCAAGCAGTGATCACTAAATGGAAAAATTACAAAGCTATTTCAGCTGCTAAGGAATAATATATTTCACAAAAATATTTTCATAAAAAGAGCCCCGACAATAAATTGTCGGGGCTCTTCACTTATACACTAATTACTAGTCTTAATTTTTGTTCATCGCGCTTTTCATAGGAGAAAGTCCAATGGATTGACCTCTGCTAATTCCTTTTGATTTGAACAAACCAAATTTAGTTGGCACCGTAACACTAGGCCAGTTATTATTTGATTCGTCAATGTCGGCTGTTTCACGCATTGGGTCCAATTTAATTGAAACCGCTTTTTTGCTTGTATAGAAAACTTTAGTCACTTTGTTTTCGTCTTTTCTCCAAATTTGAGCAGAAATGCGTTTCATTTCTTTAGAACCGTCTTCAAAAGTAAATTCAACAATAATTGGCATTACCAAGCCTCCTTTATTCAAGAAAGTAATTTCATATAAATTAGCTGAAGCGTACTTAGCTTTTTCAGCATCCGTTAATGCTTCTTGTGCTGGGAAAGCGAAAGCTGGTTGTTTAGTTACTGAATCATAAGGCTCAAGTCCTCTTGCATATCTCCAATAAAAATCGCGTAATGAAGTATCAGCATCGGTATAGAAAACAATTGACTTATCGTTTCTGTTTCTCACTTTACTAATATCATCAAAACTATCACTACCTAATGGCTTATCTAAGCCTCTTGGAGAAGACTGCCTAGTATTAGTTGAAGGCATTGCAGTGGGATCGTATACGGCGTATTTGACTGTGTCAATTGCAATATCAACAGGATCTATACCATAAAACCATCCTCTCCAAAACCAATCCAAATCAACAGCACTTGCATCTTCAATAGTTCTAAACAAGTCGGCAGGAGTTGGATGTTTAAATGCCCAACGTCTAGCATATTCTTTAAATGAATAATCGAATAATTCTCTTCCTACAATAGTTTCACGTAAAATATTTAACCCTGTTCCTGGTTTTGCATATGCATTTGGACCAAATTGTATAATATTATCGCTATTAGTCATAATAGGCTCTAATTGGTTCTTAGGCAACTTCATGTAATCGGTAATTGCCCATGCAGCACCACGACGACTTGGGAACTTATTATCCCATAATTCTTCTGCCAAATATTCAACGTAAGTATTTAAACCCTCATCCATCCATGACCACTGACGCTCGTCACTGTTCACGATCATTGGGAAAAAGTTATGACCCACTTCGTGCACAATTACACCAATCATACCATATTTTGTTGATTCCGAATAACTGCCGTCCTTGTCGGTACGACCATAATTAAAACAAATCATTGGATATTCCATTCCGTTTGCTGCCTCAATGCTTTGAGCAACTGGATACGGATAAGGAATGCTGAATTTAGAATAAGTCTTAATAGTATGAGCAACTGCTTTTGAAGAAAACTTACGATATAATCCATAAGCCTCTTTAGCATAACCACTCATACACATTACTTTCTTACCTTCTACATTTGCAGCCAAAGCATCCCAAACAAATTTACGACTACTGCCAAATGCAAAATCACGCACATTGGATGCGCTAAATATCCAAGTTTTTTGTGTTGTTGCTTTTCCTTTTTCTGCTTTTGTAGCTTCTTCTAAAGTAACAATTTC
>CAJATB010000132.1 GCA_903944755.1 uncultured Bacteroidota bacterium | reverse complement strand
TGCCAAAATTGAACAGGTTGGCGTGAACACACAACGTGAAGTGGTGAAGGAAGAAAAGCGTCAAAGAATGGATAATAGGCCTTACGGTTCTTTTTTAACAGAAATGTTAAAAAGAGCTTTTAAAGTACACCCATATCAATGGGCTCCTATTGGAAGCTTAGACCATTTAAATGCAGCAACACTAGACGAGTTTATTCAGTTCTATAAAACTTATTATGTACCAAACAATGCAGTATTATCAATTGCAGGTGATTTTAATAAGGCAGAATTAAAGCAAAAAATTGCAGCTTATTTTGGTCCTATTCCTCAAGGCAAGGCTATTGCAAGGCCATCAGTAAAGGAGCCTCCTTTAGGTGCAGAAGTAAGGGATACTATTTACGACAATATTCAACTACCGGGTGTGTTCCAAGCATATCGTGCACCTAAACAAGGTGGCGATGAATACTATGCCTTTAATGTGTTGTCCACTATTTTATCAGGAGGGGAATCTTCTAGAATGACAAAAACCTTGGTAGACAAAAAGCAACAAGCGGTGGCTGCACAATCAGCACCTTTCTTTAATGAAGATGAGGGATTGTTTATCACTTTAGCTATTGCCAATATGGGTGTTAAAATAGAAGCATTGGAATTAAGTATGGATAGTATAGTAGCTGATTTAAAGAATGGTTTAGTAGGTGAGCGAGAATTTCAAAAAGTGAAAAATCAAATTACTACAGGGTTAGTAACTGGTAATTCAACAATGGCAGGTATTGCTGAAAGCTTAGCCAATAACGAAGTTTATTTTGGAGACGCTAATTTAATTAATACTGAATTAGAGAAGTATAATAAAGTCACAAGGGAAGACGTTTTAAATGTTGCAAAAAAATATTTAAACAAAGACAATCGAGTGGTACTTTATTATTTACCCAAACCAAAAGCAGCTACTAAGTAGTTATTGCTCAATTTATAAAAATACAATATGAAAAAAATACTATACTTATTAATAGGCAGCTTACCCTTTTTGGGCATGGCTCAGCAAGTAGACAGATCAAAAGCGCCTTTGCCAGGCAAGGCACCACTTATTCAAATTGGTAATCCTGTTAAATACACTTTAGCCAATGGTTTGCAAGTTTTTGTAGTTAAGAATACGAAACTACCAAGAGTTACAGCTTCACTTGCGTTTGATGTTGATGGATTTAAGGAAGGAGATAAGGCAGGCATGGCTGGTATGGCTGGCGAATTAATTAAGAGAGGAACGGTAAAGAAATCTAAAGTTGAATTGGACGAAGCAGTTGAATTTTTAGGAGGTAGTTTGTCTACTTCAAGTACTTCAGCTTCTGTAAGTTCATTAAAAAGTAATTTTCCCAAGTTAATGGAACTAATGGCGGAAGTAGTTTTTCAACCTGCATTAGCTTCAACGGAATTAGAGAAAATAAGAAAACAAACTTTATCAGGTATTGAATCTAGTAAGGATGATGCTGACGCTATTTCTAATAATGTGGTTAAGAAACTAGTTTACGGAGCCAATCATCCTTTTGGAGAAATAGCAACCACTAAAACAGTTACAGCAGTATCGGTAGCGGATGTTAAACAATTTTTAGCAACCTATTGGAAGCCTAATATTGCGTATTTAGTTTTCGTAGGTGACATAGAACCTTTAGCTGCAAAAGCTTTAGCTGAAAAACACTTTGGTGCATGGAAAAGAGGAGTAGTGCCAAATCCTAAAGCTGCTATGCCCGCTAAGCCTAGTACTTATGTGGCTATCGTTGACCGCCCAGCTTCGGTTCAAAGTGTTGTATCAATAGCATCTACTATTGATTTACAACCAGGTGCACCAACTGTCATTGCAAGTTCTGTTATGAATAATATATTAGGTGGTGGATTTTCAGGACGTTTGTTTGCTAATTTAAGAGAAAAGCACGCGTTTACTTATGGCGCTTATTCTAGTTTATCTCCAAGCAGACAAGTTGGATTTTTCGCTGCAGAATCTTCGGTAAGAAATGAAAAGACGGATAGTGCTATACAAGAGTTATTGCATGAAATAAATATCATTAGGAATGAGAAAGTGGGCGATACCGAATTAATGCGCATGAAAAATTATTTAGCAGGAGGTTTTGCACGTTCTTTAGAAAATCCTGCAACAATTGCTGGTTTTGCTTTGAATATTGCCCGTTATAAAATGCCTGCCGATTATTATCAAAAGTATTTGACCAATTTGGCGTCAGTGGACGCTCAAAAAGTGCAAGACATTGCCAAGGGTTTGATAAATCCTGCGCAAATGCATATTGTGATAGTAGGTAATGCAAAGCAAATTGCAAAAGGATTGGAAAAATATGGTCCAGTTAAATATTTCGACCTTGAGGGCAATGAAATAGCAGCCCCTGTAGAAGCTAAAGCAGACGCATCCTTGACACCTGAAACATTATTGAATAAGGTAATAGATGCGGTAGGCGGAGCAGCTGCAATCGCAGCTATTAAGGATTTGCAATTAACGGGAACAGTGAGTGTCATGGGACAGTCATTGGCAATGGCACAAACCATTATAGCGCCAGGTAATTCAGTGACTACTATGTCAATGGGTGGCATGACTGTTTCAAGACAAGCTATAGTTGATGGGAAATATTCAGTGACACAGCAAGGAATGGAAACACCAATTAATGAAGAAGTAAAGGAAGGCCTTGACGAGTCGGCTTATATAGCACCGGAGCAATTATATATTGCAAAAGGGTATAAGTTAAAAATTGTGGGTGTCGAGAAAGTGGAAGGAAGTGATGCGATAGATGTTGAATTAACTTCCCCTGCTGGTAAAGTATCGCACCGTTTTTATGATGCTGCTACCTATTTATTAGTTAAAACTTTTAAGTCAGAAGAAGTTCCAGGACGTGGTACCATGACACAGCAGCAATATTATAAATCCTATCAAACAGTCGATGGTGTTAAAATTGCTGGTGAGCAATTATTAGATTTGGGACAAATGAAAATGAATATTAAGTATACCGATATAAAAGCGAATCAAGGTTTAAAAACATCCGATTTGAAATAGTTAAATATACTTAAGCAATTAAGTGGTTGTCATAAAAAAAGTCCCGTCCCGGTAAATATTTACTGGGACGGGACTTTTTTTGTAGTCGATATATAGTTTACAAGAACACTTGTTATTAGGTTAGAACCTTATGCCGTATCCAATACTCAACATTAAATGGTTGCCTGTGTAATTTGCAACTTCATTGTATTTGTCATTTAAACGATAAGGGAATATTGCATCTTTATTCGAGGTATTCATAACAGTAAAATCAATAAACTGGCGGTTGGTTCTATAGCCAATTCCACCACTGATAACAATTTTAGAGGGCTTTATTACTGCAGCGCCATTTCTGTCAGTTAGTTCATTTTTATAAGGGGATCCAAAGTAGGCAAATCCACCTCTTAACATCCAGTTCCCAGTTAATTTAACTTCCGAACCTAACTTAATATTCACATTGTTTTTATAAGTTGCTTTGATAGCTGTATTTAATAGGTCGTAATAGTTGTTACTAGCATTGTCATATGTGTTTGATGAATACCTAGTTCCTGCATAGTTAACCCATTCAATATCGGCACTAATAAAGCCTAATGGCTGTGTTGGTTTTCCTGGTGAAGCAAAAAAGTAACTAGTACTAAAAGTGGTTTTTAAAGGAGTCATCACATTGTATTCACTTGAACCAGGGTAGCCATCGTTTAAGTTACTTGAACTTTCATATTGTGTCCCTGCATACGCTTCCGTATTTGTGGTCATGTCGGAACTAAGTTTATCCCTAAATGAAATTAGCTGTGGAGTTTGCAAAGAAAAACCAACACGTAAAAAAGGTTCAGGCTTGTAAATAATTCCAAATTTAGCACCTAGTCCCCAAGCCCTGGAACTAAAGTTTTCATTATACACAAATCCGCCAAAATAGTTTTGGGTATTGTTTTTGTCTGAATCAGTTTCCGAGTAGGTAAGCGACCTATTAAAATTAATCATTGGCATTACAATACTAGCGCCTAAATATAATTTATCAGCCATATTACCGCCCCAGCCAAATGCTAGTTCATTATAACCACCACTTGTATAAGCATCGTATTGCTGGTCAACACCAGTCGAAATAGGCACTAAACTTTGGTACCCAATGACATCACCATTGGCATTCGCCATGGTGTCCACTAAATAAGTTCTGAAAGCCAATGAACTTCCAAAAATATAATTATTCAACGCAGCGTTTGTATCAGCTTGGTCAGTAGTTAATTCTTCTAAATATTTTTCAGAGTAACTACTGAAATTATTTTTTCCACTAAAGCTTATTCGGTTAT
>CAJATB010000131.1 GCA_903944755.1 uncultured Bacteroidota bacterium | reverse complement strand
TTAGTTTCTTGGACAATGGAACAGCTTAGTAAAGAATATTTTTTCTTATTAATACTATTAAGCTTAGGCGCTTACGGATTCTTTATTTCCTTAGACCTTTTCACTTTGTTCTTCTTCTTAGAAATTGCGGTTATCCCTAAATTTTTATTAATTGGGATATGGGGAAGTGGTAAGAAAGAAAACAGTGCTATGAAATTAGCTTTAATGTTAATGGCAGGTAGTGGATTAGTGATTGTTGGATTATTAGGCGTATTTTATAATACGGGCACATTTGATATAGTGGAAATAACGCAGCTAGGTATTTCGGTAGCAGCGCAGCAATTATTTTTTCCTTTTGCTTTTTTAGGATTTGGCGTATTTGCAGCATTATTCCCATTTCATACTTGGGTGCCAGATGGGCACGCTTCGGCACCTACTGCGGCTTCCATGTTTCTTGCAGGTATTTCAATGAAATTAGGCGGCTATGGATGTTTACGCATAGCCTTATTAATGCCGAATGGCGCACAAGAATATGCTTGGATTATTATTTTATTAGCAACCATCGCTATTATATATGGTGCATTTGCAACCATGATGCAAACTGATTTAAAATACATTAATGCCTATTCTTCTATTAGTCACTGCGGATTTGTAATATTAGGTATTGGCATGATGAATAAAACGTCTATCAACGGCGCTGTAATACAAATGGTGTCCCATGGTTTGATGACTGCCCTTTTCTTCGCTGCTATTGGCATGATTTATAGCCGAACACATACCAGGTTAGTTACACAACTAGGCGGCTTATTAAAAGCAATGCCTTTTATATCCACCGTATTTGTAATAGCTGGCTTATGTTCATTGGGCTTGCCTGGCTTTAGCGGATTTGTAGCTGAAATGACTGTGTTTATGGGTGCTTGGCAACACCCTGATGTTTGGCATAGGCTAGCCACTATTATATCTGCAGCTTCTATTGTGGTTACTGCTGTATACATATTACGTGCTACAGGAAAAACATTAATGGGGCCAATCAGTAGCGAACATGCTGTATTAACCGACGCAACTTGGAATGAAAAACTAGCCGCTGGATTACTAATTATTGGGATTTTAATAATTGGCATAGCGCCATTTTTAATTAACCAATTAATTATGCCAAGCACTGATATATTAATGGCTCAGTTTGAAAAAGCAATTACCCTTAAATGATTTGAATGATGTTAAATGATATTTTTATACTACTACGACAAGAACTGATTTTATCAGTACTTATTTTTTTATTGCTTTTTATAAAATTAGGTAAAGACCGAAGCAATGAAAGCATAATGAACATAATTAATGTGGCACTATTTTTAAACCTGGTAGCTGGATTTTGTTGTATGCAAGAAGGTAGCCTATTTAGTGGCATGTTCACAACCAATGCATTAATTGTATTGCAGAAGAATATTTTAAACTTAGCTATTTGGATTATATCAATGCAGTCCTTTGCTTGGTTAAAAACAAATAAACACGTCATCGAGTTTTATATACTGCTTTTCACTTCTTTACTAGGCATGTATTTTATGATTTCAAGTGGCAATTTGTTGATGTTTTATTTAGGACTTGAAATGTCCACTATTCCATTAGCTGCAGCTGCAAATTTCGATTTGACAAAAAAGAAGTCATCTGAAGCGGCGATGAAATTAATTATATCGTCGGCATTCGCTTCTGGTATACTATTATTAGGTATTTCATTCTTGTATGGAACAAGTGGCACTTTAAGTTTTGAAATTTTGCCCGCACACATAGGAAACAATCCCTTGCAAATATTTGCATTTATATTATTTATGTCTGGTTTTGCTTTTAAAATTTCAGCAGTACCCTTTCACTTATGGACAGCGGACGTTTACGAAGGTGCTCCTGTGGCAGTTACATCGTTCCTGTCGGTGATTTCAAAAGCTGCAGTTTTGTTTGCATTTGGCGCTATCTTATATAAAGTTTTTGAGCCTATTGCAAGTACTTGGTATGCCGTGCTTGTTGTACTATCGTTTGCAACAATACTCATTGGTAATTTATTTGCTATTCGACAAGAAAATTTTAAGCGTTTTTTAGCATTTTCTTCCATCGCGCAAGTTGGCTTTATTTTAATAGGGATATCAGGTAGCAGTCAGGCTGGTATAGCTTCATTAGTTTACTTTATTTTAATTTATGTGTTTTCCAATTTAGCGGCATTCGGGGTGGTTTCACTAGTAAGTGCTTTAACGGGGAAAGAAAACATTGCGGACTTTAAGGGATTTTATAAAACCAACCCGGTACTTTCTTGGGTGTTGACAATTGCCTTGTTTTCCTTAGCAGGTGTGCCTCCCACAGCAGGTTTCTTTGGAAAATTATTTTTACTTATGGCTGGCGCAGCAAAAGGCAATTATTGGTTAATCACTTTTGCTGCTTTAAATATGGTTATTTCCTTTTACTACTATTTAAGAATTGTGAAAGCTATATTCATGGAACAAAATGATCAACCAATTCAAAAATTAGCCATTCCAGCTATTTCAAAATTTGCGATGTATTTATGTGTTGCTGGAATTATTATAACAGGATTGGCTAGTGTGGTATATGACTATATTTATTCATTAAGCTTTGGCTTATAATTAATTGGAGAATGGCTATTAATAAAAATCACGAGTTTGAAGACATAGATGGTATTAAATGTGCCATTGTTGAAAAAAACGCAACACCAGAACGTGTTCAATTTCTTACAGCTTTACTAAGCTTTAACAAATACCAAGTGGTGGTGGCTGGAAGCCCTGCACCAAAAGCGGTAGTACCTGCGCCAGCTTCAATTCCCGAAAGTGCGGACGCTACTGAGCCTACTAAAGTTGTTCCTGAAGTTCCCGATGTACCCGCTGCGCCAACTACTTTTACAGTAGGTGTAACCGATTTAACTTTTAATCCAACCAATAGTGTATTTGGCCGTTCCTTAAAAACCACTGACGGTCATATAGTTACACTTTCCTATTGGCAACAAAAGGATACTATATCCGACGACAGCATCCCTTATTTCGACCACAAGTAACTGTTTTAAACTAACCGAAGTCCTTACTATAACTGATTATTATCATGTTTTGGTTTTTGTGATTGGGGTACTTTGCCTACTCAAACCACAAAATATCCAAGTATGGAAAGTATTGTCCAAAACAGCAAACCAACCAACCTAAAAGCTAAAGATAAAGCGACTTTAAAGGTAATGGATGGTAACGAAGCCGCTGTTTACATCGCCTATAAGACAAGTGAAGTGTGTGCTATTTACCCAATTACACCGTCATCTACTATGGGAGAGTTCGCCGAAGAATGGAGTAGCGATGACAAAGTAAATATATTCGGAGAGATCCCAAAAATAATTGAAATGCAAAGTGAAGCAGGTGCAGCTGGAGCTATTCACGGTGCTTTACAAGGAGGTGCCCTAGCATCCACTTTTACCTGTTCACAAGGGTTATTGTTAATGATACCTAATATGTATAAAATAGCAGGTGAATTAACTCCTACCGTTTTTCATATTGCAGCACGCGCACTTGCAACACATGCATTATCCATTTTTGGTGACCATAGTGATGTGATGGCAGTTCGCTCAACAGGCTTTGCTATGTTATTCGGCAACAGTGCACAACAGGCTCATGATATGGCAATGATAGCAACCGCAGCTTCTTTAAAAGCAAGTCTTCCCTTCTTAAATATATTCGATGGTTTTAGAACTTCGCATGAAATAAACGAAGTAACTATTTTACCAGATTATATCATAAAAGAAATGATTGATGAAAATGAAGTAGCACGTCACAGACAAAGATCCTTGAATCCCGAAAACCCGTTTATACGAGGTACTGCTCAAAATGCCGATGTATATTTTCAAAGTCGTGAAGCATGTAATGAATACCATTGGAATGCCCCAGGTATTGTAGAAGAAACCATGAAAAAATTTGAAACATTAACCGGTCGTTCTTATAAATTATTTGAATACCATGGACATCCTGAAGCGGAACGTATTATAATTATAATGGGCTCAGGTGCAGGCACCGTAGGCGAAACAGTTAAGTATTTAAATGATCAAGGAGAAAAAACAGGCTACCTAACCGTACATTTATTTCGCCCTTTTTCAATAGCCCATTTTGTAAAAGCAATACCTAGTTCAGTAAAACAAATTGCAGTATTAGATAGATGTAAAGAAACTGGCGCCATTGGTGAGCCCTTATATATGGATGTAATTACTGCATTACATAGTGGATGGGAAGGCGTTATGCCAAAAGTAATTGGAGGACGGTATGGCTTGGCATCAAAAGAATTTAACCCAGGAATGGTAAAAGCAATTTTTGAAGAATTGACTCAAGCGAAACCTAAAAATGGGTTCACCATTGGTATTGAAGACGATATTACACATACAAGTATAGCATACGATAAAACCTTCTCCCTTGAAGACCAACATGTATTCCGCGGATTATTTTTCGGATTAGGTGCAGACGGAACGGTAAGTGCGAACAAAAATACAATCAAAATAATTGGTGATGTTACCAATTATCACGTGCAGGCCTATTTTGTATATGATTCAAAAAAATCAGGATCTCTTACGGTTTCTCATTTACGCTTTAGTGACCATGCTATAAATTCAACATATTTAATTAATTCAGCCAACTTTATAGCCTGTCATCACTTCCACTATTTAGAAACATTTGACATTCTAAAGGATGCACAACATGGCGCTACCTTCTTATTAAATGCTCCTTTTAAAACAGAAGAAGTATGGCACCATTTACCTCATAAAATTCAGTCTGAAATCATAGAAAAACAATTGAAGTTTTATGTAATTAATGCTTCAAAAGTTGCTAAGGATACGGGGATGGGTTCACGTATTAATTCCATATTACAAACCTGCTTCTTTGCAATTTCCAATATCATGCCAAAGGAGGAGGCGATTGCAGCAATAAAAAATGCAGTTAAGAAAACTTATGGAAAGAAAGGAGAAGCAGTGGTTCAAAAGAATTTTGATGCAATAGATAAAACACTTGAAAATTTATCATTACTCGATTACACAGGATTCGCCATTGGCAATATTGAAATTACCCCAGCTGTAACGAGCAATGCGCCCGCATTTGTGAAAAATGTTTTAGCTAAAATAATTTCAGGTGAAGGAGACGATTTACCTGTAAGTGCCTTCCCTGCTGACGGCACCTACCCTTCGGCTACAACTAAGTATGAGAAAAGAAATATTGCAGAACAAGTGCCAGTTTGGGATCCAAGTTTATGTTCTCAATGTGGAAAGTGTTTCTTTGTTTGTCCTCATGCAGCTATTCGCCCTAAAGTATATGATGCTAGCCAACTAGAAAAAGCACCTGACTTCTTTAAACATGTGGCCCCAATTGGAAAAGAATTCATGAAAGATACAGAGGCCTATACATTGCAAGTAGCTGTGGAAGATTGCACTGGCTGTAACTTGTGCGTTGAAGTTTGCCCAATTGAAAGTAAAACTGAAATAGGTCACAAGGCGATTAATATGCAAGATGTGATTCCATTAAAAGAAACAGAGAAAAAGAATTGGGATTTCTTCTTGTCACTACCTGATATTGATAGAACAAGAATTTCCAAAACCACCGTAAAAGGTTCTCAATTCTTAGAACCTTTATTTGAATTCTCTGGTGCCTGTAGCGGTTGCGGTGAAACACCCTACCTAAAATTATTAACACAGCTGTTTGGTGATAGAATGTTAGTGGCAAACGCAACTGGTTGTTCTTCTATATTTGGCGGGAACCTTCCTACAACACCTTGGAGTACAAACGCAGCAGGAAATGGTCCAGCTTGGGCCAACTCCTTATTTGAAGACAATGCAGAATTTGGATTAGGTATTAAATTAGCAACCGACATGAAACGCCAATACGCAATATCTTTATTGAAAACAATTAGAGAAGATGTGGGCGCCGAATTAACAGACGCAATTTTAGAAAATAAAGAAGAGGACGAAGCCGCCATCATAAAACAACGCTTAGCTGTTAATGAAGTAAAAAATAAACTAAAAAATATCAGCAACCCAGCTGCAGCATTGTTAAGCCAAGTGGCCGGATTCTTAGAAAAGAAATCGATGTGGATTGTGGGTGGTGACGGTTGGGCTTATGATATTGGTTTTAGCGGATTGGACCATGTATTGAGTACTGGTGAGAATGTAAACATACTGGTGTTAGATACTGAAGTGTATTCAAATACAGGGGGGCAAAAATCTAAATCATCTCCTATTGGCGCAAGTGCGAAATTCGCTGTTAAAGGAAAAACAACAGGCAAAAAAGATTTAGCAATGCAAGCAATGGCCCATGGCAATGCTTATGTGGCAGAAATTGCAATGGGGGCTAACGACGTGCATGCTTTAAAAACAATCCTAGAAGCAGAAGCTTACCCAGGACCATCAATTATTATTGCATATAGCCATTGTATTGCACATGGATACGATATGTGCCATGGATTGGATCAACAAGCCTTAGCAGTTAAGTCGGGTTACTGGCCTTTATTCCGATTCAATCCAATGAATGAAAAGGGAAAACGATTTATGTTAGATAGTAAGGATCCTTCCATCCCAATGGAGGACTTTATGTACAATGAAAACCGCTTTGCAACTATTAAAAATAACGACCCTGAAAAAGCACAAGCATTTTTAGGAATGGCTAATGAAGGAATGCATACTAGACTCGAAAAACTACTTGCATTTAAAAACCTATAATTATATAATTAACATTAGCAATCCATGGACTAATCTCAAACCTTTTCATATTATTGTTATTCGCCAAGCCTGCCAGTCCCGATTCACGGGACTGTCTGCTTCCCGTACTGGACTTACTCAAACCTTTTCATATTATTGTCATTCGCCAAGCCTGCCAGTCCCGATTCACGGGACTGTCTGCTTCCCGTATTG
>CAJATB010000130.1 GCA_903944755.1 uncultured Bacteroidota bacterium | reverse complement strand
TCCTTTGCAATACCTAATTGCAAATTAGCATACGTAAATATTTCAGTAGCATAGTCTTTGAAATCTAAAAACGCATTCAAACCCGGATGTACAAAAGGAATATGAAATCCTTCCAAATAATTCTCACAATACAAGGCCCAGTTGGCTTTAACATAGTAGTCATTCGACCTACTTGCATCATATACCAATTTATCAATAGGTAACCAGCCTACTCTTTTTTCCATTTCCTGAAAAAAGCTAGCAGGACTAATACCATTTTGTAATTGCGAAAACAATAAAGGACCCCATTTATACAATGGTAAATTATGTAAGTGATTATTTTCGGGAATAAAATTTTCAACATCCTTAAACTCGGGCATTGAAATAAATTTTCCATCTAAATGAAATGCCCTTCCATGGTATTTGCAACGCAAATGTTTTTGTGCAGAACACGGTTCGTACACCATTAAGTTTCCTCTATGCGTACACACGTTCGATAAACAATGTACTTCGTCATGTGCATCTCTGGTTAAAACCAAGGGTTCATTAATGTAGTTTTCTAAAAATTTAATAGGATACGCGTCGCCCACTTTAGGAACCATACCCGTATGCCCAACATATTGCCAACTTAGTGCAAATATTTTTTCCTTAGCCACTTCTAGCCATTGTGGTTCCAAATAAAAACTGGTATCAATAGTTTTAGCCCTAGCAATATTTGGATCGATGTAAAATTTGCTCATAATGCCTATTATTAAGCCTCAAGATACAAAATGCTTTGAACAAGAAACTGATTATGAATCTTCTATGAAAGTATAAATACTTTGTAAAATAGGTACAAATTAATCAGTAAATACTAAATTATTTAGTTAATATTGCTAATAAATTTAGTATATGGATGTGTTAGAAGAGGAATATTCCGCCTATACAGGAAGCAAAAACTATCAATCTGGTCAAATAATACAAGCAAACGCCACTGGCTTTGGTGCTGCATCGGATGATTTTATGGAAAGGGGCATTGACTTAAATGAGCAACTTATACGCAACAAACCTGCTACATTTTTCTTTCGAGTAAATAGCGACGCAATGCTGGGTGCAGGGATCCATATAGGAGACACTTTAATTGTAGACCGAAGTATCCCCCCTAGTTCGGGGAAAGTGGTAGTTGCCGTTTTGAATGGTGAATTTTTAGTACGCCGTTTACAAATGCAAGTACATAGTATTAGCCTAGTACCCGAAAATAAAAAATACGGAACCATTCAAGTAGCGCAACTAGAAGAATACCGCACTTGGGGTATTGTGACTTATGTAATTCACGCACTATAATCGTAAAAGAAAACAGGCACCAACAAGTAACTCATTTTAATTTCTTAATCTCATTTCCGTGCAAGCAATTGTAGACTGCAATAGTTTTTACTGTTCCTGTGAACGCCTATTTCAACCAAATTTGGAAAAGGCACCCGTGGTAGTGCTGAGTAATAACGATGGTTGTATTGTGTCGCGTTCTGACGAAGCAAAAGCACTTGGCATTAATATGGCTATTCCTTTTTTTCAAGCGAAGGAAGTAATGGCGCAAAATAAAGTGTC
>CAJATB010000129.1 GCA_903944755.1 uncultured Bacteroidota bacterium | reverse complement strand
GCAATTAAGGGGGTGTTGCCTAATCATAATATTTTATTGCATGAATATCTTCAACAGCAATTTCAATTTCCTTTAGCACAATATTTTACTTTATTAGGCCCATGCCACGCGGAAGAAGTAGCTGCCGAAAAACTATCGTACTTAACATTCTCCGGTATCGATACCGAAGCGACACAACAAATTGCCGACTATTTTACTGCTGAATATATTAACACAAGAGTTAATAACGATGTTATTGGTGTTCAGT
This sequence comes from uncultured Bacteroidota bacterium, assembly GCA_903944755.1. Taxonomy (GTDB): domain Bacteria; phylum Bacteroidota; class Bacteroidia; order Chitinophagales; family Chitinophagaceae; genus Sediminibacterium. The sequence continues at coordinate 18,137 of CAJATB010000129.1, read as the reverse complement.
ATGCGGCTGTCGCAAAAAACATTTATGCATTAGGTGCAGGTATTGCACATGGTTTAGAATATGGCGATAATTTTTTAAGTGTATTTATTGCTAGTGCGGCCAACGAAATGAAGGTGTTGCTTAATGCAATTATGGAAAAAAGCGACCAGCAATGTTGTAGTGTAAATTATAATTCATCGGTATACCTGGGTGACTTATTAGTCACTTGTTATTCATTACATAGCCGTAATCGTACTTTCGGTAATATGATTGGCAAGGGCTATTCAGTGCGTGCTGCGCAATTGGAATTAAACATGGTTGCGGAAGGGTATAACGCAAGTAAATGTATTACTGCTATAAATGAAAACTTGAAAATTGAATTGCCAATTATTAACGCTATCTATGAGGTTTTATGGAAAGATGCATCTCCTGAAGAGGCATTCAAGTCCATTGAAAAGATTTTACTTTAGTTTACAATAAAAAAGTCACTCGCAATACCATCTGCAAAAAAACGTGCGCTTGGTGAAAGCGAATAGCCAGTAGTAGTAGACTGTAGCTGTTTGGTATTTATAAATTGCTTTGCAATAGCTATGGTGTGTTGTACATAACTTTCGCCAAATTGCGTTTTAATATACTGCAAGGAAAAACCCTCGGATAACCTTAAGGAAATCATTAGGTATTCGTTAAATTGGGTTGCTAGGTCAAGCTTTTCAATTTCAATGGGGAGTGTTCCAAGTGCAATTGATTGCATATATAAATGGTTATTGGATACATTCCATTGACGAGATACTTTATTAAAAGAATGTGCTGAAGGCCCCAATCCCAAATAAGGTATGCCTTTCCAGTAGTTACTATTATGCTTGCTCCTTAAACCTGGTTGTGCGAAATTTGAAATTTCGTAATGTTCAAAATTGCTTTTAGTTAATTCATTTACAATTATTTCAAAATGTCTTGCCTGGTGCGCTGCATTAACCCCTTCCATTTGCTGTTTTGCAATTAAGTAGTGTAGTGCTGTTTTTTCTTCTACAGTAAGTGCATAACAAGAAATATGAGGAATACCATAATGCTTAAGCCATTTAATATCGTCCATTAAATCGGCGTCACTTAAATGAGGAGTGCCATAAATTAAATCAGTACTAATATTTTCAAATCCTGCACGCTGTGCATTAGATAATGCTTCATGGGATTGTGCTACCGTATGGGCCCTATTCATCCAAGCTAGGGAATGTGCTTGAAAACTTTGTATGCCAATACTTAACCTGTTTATTCCAATAGCTTTCCATGCTTTTGCTTTTTCAAGGGTAATGTCGTCTGGGTTAGCTTCAATCGTAAATTCAAAGGAAGGCGCAAAAGTGAAGTTTGCCTGAATAGTAGCTACTATTTTTTCAATTGTTTTGCCTGTTAAAAGAGAAGGGGTCCCTCCTCCAAAATACAAGGTCTCGATAGGGGCTTGTAGGTAGTCCTTTTGTAGTGGAATTTCCTGCAAAAGTGCATTAGTGAAGTCGTCTATGTATTTCGTTTGTGTAGAAAAATGGAAATTACAGTAATGACAGGCACTCTTGCAAAAAGGAATATGTATGTAAATCCCGGCCATATGAATTGTTAGTGAACAAAGCTAGCTATTAGTTACTAATTCTGCACTAGGATACTTATTTTTGTGGCAGATGCTGTTATTTATAAAAAATGGACTTTTGGCTGTAGTATGTTTGCTACTACTTTCTGCTTTCACGCAAAGGGATACCATTTCGGCTTCCATTGATACTGCTGCGCTTTTAAGTGATAGTATTTATAAAAAAGATACTTTGTTAGTTAAGTATATTTCGGTACTTCCTAAGACCTTTCAAAATGCGGATGCCTGGTTTCTTGAATCACTGCACCAAAATAGTGCCGATACTTCGGTTAATATATTAAAATATTATAAGGAATATTTTAAGCAACGAAAAAATGGCTTCAAACTTTACTATAAAGGAATGAAGGAGACTAAGGCAAATCAATTTATTTTTAAAATAGAACAAAAGTTTGCCTTACCCGATAAGGATTATCTTTTTTACACATTATTATTACTTTTTTTCTTGTATGGCTTTGTGAGCAATGTATATCCCCAATACTTCCCTAAACTATTTAGCCAGTTTAGTCAAAATTCATTGCGAATGCTGCAAAATAGGGAACAACTATTGCAAAATAGTTTTGCCTCCTTGCTAGTGAATATATGTTTTATAATAAGCTTTTCTTTAATAGGTACTTTATTGATTTTTAATAATCATTTGTTGCCTATTTCTTTTTGGGAGGGATATTTATATGTCAGCTTTTTTTTCACGGGTTTGTACCTTGGTAAATATCTTTGTTTAGAGATTGCTGGATATATATTCAACACAAAAGAATTAGTTAAAAACTATATTTTTATTGTATTCATGATAAACAAGGTCCTAGGGATATTATTGCTCCCTTTTATCCTTTTATTAGCTTTTGCAAACCCTATTTTCTACCCAATTGCTGTTTGGGGTGCAGGGGCTTTGGCATTACTACTTATATTATATAGGTACCTTTTCTCCTTAACATCTGTTAGAAATAAATTACATATATCTTCCTTTCATTTTTTTCTATACCTTTGTGCTTTCGAAGTCTTACCCCTATTAATATTGTACAAATTAGTTGTGCAGTATTTTGGAGGAACTTACTAAAGTAGAAAAGTGTAAAATGGCAAAAGAAATGAGTGAAGATAAAAAAACGGCGAGTACTAAGTCCATTAAAAAAATTCTTATTTCACAGGCAAAACCTGAAAGTGAAAAATCCCCTTATTTCGACCTTGAACGGAAGTATAATGTTTGTTTACATTTTCATCCATTTATTCAATTGGAGCCAATAGGTGCCAAAGAGTTTAGAAAAAATAAAATAGAAATTGGTAATTATACCGCTGTTATTTTTACAAGTAAAAACGCCATTGATCATTTTTTTAGAACTTGTGAAGAGTTAAAAGTGAATATTGGTCAGGATACCAAGTATTTCTGTATTACAGAATCGGTAGCCCTTTATTTACAAAAGTTTATCATGTACCGTAAGCGCAAAGTATTTTTTGGTGCTGATGGTAGTAATAAAAAATTATTCGACGTATTAAACAAGCATAAAGCAAACGAACATTTTCTATATGTTTGTAGCGAAAATCAACAAGACAATGAAATTGTGAATTGGTTAAAAGAACATGCTTGTAAATTTGATTTAGGCTATATGTACCGTTCAGTGAGTAGTGATATTAAAGACGTTTTTAATGCAAACACCTTCGATGTGATTTGTTTATTTACCCCAAGCGGGCTTAAAAGTTTGTACGAGAATAAGCCTGATTTTATACAAAATGGCACTTCTATTTGTGCTTTTGGATCTAATACTTGCAAGGCTGTTGAAGACGCTGGTCTTACATTACATGTAAAAGTGCCAAGTCCACAAACACCTAGTATGATTTCAGGATTAGACCAATTACTTATGCAACAAAGCAAAAAGAAATAAGTTAATTTGCGTTCCTATGAATGCATCTTTATTTACCAACAGCCTCATAAACGAGTCAAGCCCTTATTTACTTCAGCATGCCCATAATCCAGTTGATTGGGAGCCTTGGTCTCCCTTAATTTTTCAAAAAGCAGTTGAACAGGATAAGCCTATTTTACTTAGTATTGGTTACGCCGCTTGCCACTGGTGTCATGTAATGGAGAGAGAAAGTTTTGAATCCGAATTAGTGGCTGAATATATGAATGCTCATTTTATAAATGTAAAAGTGGACAGGGAAGAAAGGCCAGATGTTGACCATATTTATATGGATGCATTACAAGCAATGACAGGATCCGGTGGTTGGCCATTAAATATATTTTTATTACCTGATGGGAAACCATTTTACGGCGGTACTTATTTCCCCCCAAAAGCTATGCCACAGCGTGCTTCTTGGATGGATGTATTAAAAGGGGTACATGATGCGTATTCATTGAATAAAGAAAAATTGATTGAACAAGCAACCTCACTGACAGGACATCTGGTGCAGGCGAATATTAATGCGGCTAATAATACTAACACTGAAACGCTAACAGCTCCTATTGCTACAATAGAAGAAGTAGCATTAATTGCACAAAGAATTTTACAGGTAGCAGATTTAGAATGGGGCGGATTTGGACAAGCACCAAAATTTCCACAAACTTTTACTATTCAAATGTTATTGAGGAATTATCATTTAAATAAGGAGGAAGCAAGTTTGTGGCAGGCCTTAAACTCCCTTGATAAAATGATGCAAGGCGGCATTTACGATCACTTAGGAGGCGGCTTTTCTAGGTATAGTACCGATACGCAATGGCAAGCCCCACATTTTGAAAAAATGTTGTATGACAATGCGCTATTGTTAACAGTATTAGCAGAGGCGTATCAAATAACAAAACATGAAAAGTATAAACTCGTTATTGAAAAAACCATACATTTTTTAGAAGTAGAATTATCAAATGGCGATGGTGCTTTTTTTGCTGCTTTAGATGCCGATAGTGAAGGGGTGGAGGGAAAGTTTTACACATGGTCATTTGAAGAAATAAAATCATTAATTGACCCTCAAATATTCGAATCCTTTTGCAATTATTATCAAGTAGTGCCAACCGGTAATTGGGAACACACTAATATTTTATGGACGCAGCAAAAAATGGAAGACGCTAATACAAAGGCATTTATTGAAGCAAGGGAAATTTTATTTAAAGAAAGAGCAAAACGAATTAGGCCATCATTAGACCATAAAATCATATTAGCCTGGAATAATTTAATGGTAATTGCTTTGTGTAAATCCTTTGCAGCATTGGGTATTGAAGCTTACAAGGAGCATGCAATAAATACCATGAAATGGGTAGAGGACAATTTATATAATATGGCCGATGCCTGTTTTTATCACACTAATACCAACGGGGTAAAAAAATCATTTGCTTTTTTAGATGATTATGCAACATTAATTCAAGCATATATTCAATTGCAGGAAATTACGGGCGATGTGCAATATTTACTTAAAGCAAAACAATGGACCGAATATGTACAAGCAAATTTTCAAGATGAAGAAGGGGTATTTTTTTATTATACTGCAAGCTATCAACAGGATGTTATTATCAGAAAAAAAGAAAACTATGACGGGGCTCAGCCAAGTGGTAATGCAATGATGTGTTATGCCTTGTTTTACCTAGGCACTGTTTTTGATCATGTAGCATGGAAAGAACAATCCGAACGAATGGTTCGTTCCATGCGCAAAATGCTACTTCAATATCCGTCGAGTTTTGGCTATTGGGGGCATTGCTTTTTCGTCCATGCAGTAGGCTTTATAGAATTGGTAGCTATTGGCAAAAATGTACAAAATGATATACCTGAAGTAGCCAACTTATTCCTTCCCCATAAAATCCAACTTTTTTTACCAAATTCCGTTACATCCATTCCGATAATTTCAGACAAACAAAGTATTGATAATCAATACTTTATATGTAAAAACAGCACCTGTTCTACACCAACTACTAATCTGGCTCATTTTTTAGCATTAATCTAACAACTAATGTATTAATTTGCAAATCTTAAAAGCTTCAGAGAATCAGTGCTTTCGGTATAAATTGTATAAAAAATTAGTTCAGGAGCTGGTTAAAATATAGATATGATTAAAAATTTTAAAAATAGACCATTTAGGTATCCTTTAGCGATAGTCGCCTTGCTTTTGAGTACACTAGTATTTTTGGCATTTGAGTCTAACAAAAAGGCTAAGCCTAATAGGTTTAAACAAGATCCAAATACAGTTAGTATTCCAGGTGGTTCTTTTTACATGGGGGCTAGCGATGAGCAAATTGATATGGCGATGATTAATCGTAAAAAAGTGGTGTCAGTATCTGGTTTTTGGATGGACAGAGCTGAAATCACAAATGATCAATACAGAAAGTTCGTAAAATACGTTTCGGATTCGCTAGTGTATTTAGCCATATATGGTGGTGGAATTAATCAAGGAGAAGATACGATTAAAGTCGATTGGACTAAAGCAACTAGAATAAATCAAAATAGCAAAGCTGTTATTGAGAAGCTAAATGAGTTGTTGTTAAGTCCGGACAATCGTATAAGAGGGAAAATAGACATTGATCCTACAAAATTAATTTATAAGTATTCTTACGTTGATTTAAAAGCTGCAGCAAAAGCGTCTAAAGGTTTAGAGCAATCATTAAGTAATTTTATTGTTACGCAAACGCAACCTGTTTATCCTGATACGTTGGTCTGGATGCGTGATTTTTCTTATTCTTATAATGAACCTTTAACACGCTTATATTTTTCACACCCTTCTTATGGAGAATATCCGGTAGTAGGTGTTACTTGGAAACAGGCTGTAGCATTTTGTAATTGGAGAACGAATAACAGTAATCATTTTCTTGGAACATCAGGGAAGTCAACTCAAAAAATTGACGGGATTTATCGCTTACCAACAGAAGCTGAATGGGAATATGCTGCAAGGGGTAATTCAAAAAATAATGCAATGTATCCTTGGGGAGGTCCGTATACTAAAACTAAAGAAGGACGTTTAATGGCAAACTTCAAACCAGGCCGAGGTGATTATTTTGGTGGCAATACTAAGGATGATAATATTTATACAACTAAAGTAAAAACTTTTACAGAAAATGGTTTTAAGCTTTTTGATATGGCTGGTAATGTTGCGGAATGGACAAGTTCGGTTTATTATGAAGGTGGATATAATTTTGTGGGTGATTTTAGCCCAGATGTGCAATATGATGCAAAAGACAGCGATCCGTTATTAATGAAGCGTAAAGCTATCCGAGGTGGTTCATGGAAGGACATTGCTTACAACTGTCAAGTTAGTACAAGAAGTTACGAATACCAAGATACTGCTAAGTCCTACATTGGATTTAGATGTGTTTTATCAATGGCTCCAAGAGTCACTCAATAATTTATATTTATTTTAATCTTATAAAATTTCCAGATGGCAAATCACATTTCCCCAAGAACTAATAAAATTGTAAACGTAATTTTCTCTTTGGGTGCTGCTGTTGTAATTATTGCAACGCTTGCAAAAATTCTTCACCTTTCTTGGGCCGATTACGCGTTAATACTTGGCTTCGTTACCGAAGCTGTTATATTTACTATTTATGCATTTTTACCTCCTCCAGAAGTAGGTAGTGAAGCAACGCACGCTGGCCCTGCGCATGGTGCAACGGAACAAGTGATTTCACATATGGAAGCTGCTAAATTAGATGGCGCTGCTTTTGAAAAGTTAAGTGCAAGTTTTAATCGCTTAAATGATACTGCAATGTATTTGGGTGATTTAGCTGACATGTCTAAAGCAAGTAAAGATTTTACCCACAACACTGCTTCTGCAGCAGCTTCGCTTGGTACTATTAAGGATGCCGTTAGCGGGGTGGCTACTAATTTAGGAAGCTTTGCTACTGCAACTGAAGGGGTAAAGGATTTGAATGCACAATTTCAAACAATGAGTAACTCATTGGAATCTATGAACCAATATTATAGCAAATTAAACGAAGCGTCTGCTGCAATGTCTAGTTCAGCTGCAGATGCGGTTAGGGCAAAAGAGCAAATCGCATTATTAGCTGATAACTTAACACAACTAAATAAGGTTTACGGCAACATGATCAACGCAATGCAAGGCCGTTAATCATTAATTTAAACAATTCATCTAATTTAAAATCTAGTATACATGTCATTACCAGCAGAGCCAAGGCAGAAAATGGTCAACATCATGTACATCGTGTTGACAGCGCTTTTGGCATTAAATGTATCTAGCGAAATATTGAACGCATTTAAGACTATTGACCAAAGCTTAGTAAATGCTAATGCAATTATTGAAAGAAAAAATCTTGAGATTTATAAGTCGCTTCAAAAGAAATTAGCCGATCCAAAGACTGCTGAGAAAGCAGCTATATGGTCGCCAAAAGCGGACAAGGCACATGCATATGCTGATGCTATGTATGCTTATATAGAATCATTGAAAAAAGAATTGAAAGAAGCATCGGGATTAAAGATGAGTGAGGGTAAGGAGGTATTTAAAGAAGATGATTTAGATGCAACTTCTAGAGTTTTTTTGAATAAAAATGGTGGTGTGATAAAAGGAGACGAGTTATTTAAAAAGTTACAAGAATTTAAAGCAGCTCTTGGTGGAATTGACCCTGTTATTGAAAAAGAGATACTTCCTAATTTGTCGTTGGATTTAAGTATACCTAAAACGAATAGTATTGTAGGGAAAGGGAATTGGGCCTATGCTTATTTTAACATGACACCTTCCATAGCAGCAATTACCATTTTAACTAAGTTCCAAAACGATATTCGCAATAGTGAAGCGCAGGTGGTGGAGTATTGTCATAAAGAAATTGGAGAAGTAGAATTAGTATATGACCAGTTCAATGCATTTGCAGCTTCTAATTCACAATACCTAATGTCAGGAGAAGAATTAGTCATTACGGCGGGTGTAGGTGCTTTTAGTAGTGCTGCTAAACCAACAATAAGTATTGACGGAGTTGTAGTTCCTATTACTGCCGACGGTTCTGCAGTGTATAAAACTATTGCTGGAAGTACACCTGGTGTAAACACGAAACGTGTTCGTATTTCTTTCTTAAAACCAAATGGTGAAACTGCGGTGGTTGAAAAGGAAGTGAAATTCACTGTAGGAACTCCTTCTGGATTAGTTGTGTCAACCGATAAAACTAGGGTTTTTTACAAAGGCTTACCAAACCCATTAAGTATTACTGGTGGTGGTGGCGCTGAAAAAGTGAATGTCACTGTGGAAGGAGCTGGTGCATCAATTAGTAAATCAGGTGCAGGACAATACATAGTTAATTGTACTCAATTAGGGTCAGTTATGGTAAATGTGAATGATGGAAAGGTATCACAAAAAATAAGCATTCCTGTTAAGCGCGTACCGGATCCAATTGCTATTGTAGGTAAAAGTGCTGGTGGCAATATGGCTGCAAGTATATTTAGAGTGCAACAAGGTGTTATTGCGGATTTAAGGGATTTTGTTTTTGAAGGCATACAATTTAAAGTAGTTTCCTTTATAGTAATTGCAACAGGTAAGGGTTTTGACGAACCTGAATTCGCGGAGGTGAATGGAGCTGCATTCAGTGGGGGAGCAAAAGATTTAGTAAGAAGATGTCAGCCAGGCACTACCGTCGTAATTGGGGAAATTAAAGTAACGGAGCCGGGCGGAGGAACTAGAAAATTAGACCAAACAATCACATTTATATTACAATAGAAATGAAAAAGTTTACAATATATAGCGCTTTAGTTTTTTGTGGTTTACTTGTTACCATAACAGGGCATACACAATTTACTTATGGTGCAAAAAAATCGGCTACTAATGCAAAAACCGACACGGTAGTAAAACAACAAGCGAAAGTGGCACCTGCACCAATAGCTCAGGTGGTTATTGCTGATCCAAATGCAAAACCTTCAAAATCAATTGATACAGCAGTAATAGGTGGGTTTAATGCAAATACTAAAAAAAGCTTAAGAAGTAATTATGCGTTTTTTACCGAAACCAACACGCGTAAAAGTGTGCAGGAAAGAGTGCCACTTCCATATGAAAGCTTAAGAGAAGAGGATGCCTTATTTAGTGAGTTTGTATGGGAAGAAATTGACGGAAGGGAGAAAATAAACCGCCCGTTTGTTTATCAAGCATATGATGATAATGGCGATCAACGCTTATTTGCAATTTTACTTCGTGCCATTGAGAAGGATGGAGTGACGCCGTTTTCAGCTGCAGGTGGTGACGATCGTTTTACCCAACCTATAAGTATAGATGAAGTTAATTCAATGTTACGTGGTAGCTTAGATACACAGTTGGTGCAAAATGTCGACAATCCTAATATTTTTGACACAACTATTATTTATAATACAAAATTAGCACCCGTTCCAGATTCAATTTATACCTATCGATTAAAGGAGCAATATATATTTGACAATAAAACAAGTAGAATGTATTGCAGAATCATTGGCATTGCACCAGTTGCAACAATTATGATTAACAATAAACCAACTAAGCGTACTTTATTTTGGTTGTACTATCCTGATTTAAGACCAAGTTTAGCAAAAAGTGAAGTATATAATCCTAGGAATATCTCTAGTAGAATTACTTGGGAAGAATTGTTTGAGAGCAGATACTTTAGTGGATATATTGTAAAGTCTACTTTCGACAACTACAATGATAAAATGCTAAACGGTATTTACAAGGATCCTATAAAACGCTTAGTGGAAGGTGACAAAATCAGGCAAAAAATATTTGATTACGAACAAGACAGATGGGTTTACTAAACCGACCATTTTAAAATATTCAAAAAAAGGGGCCCACGAATTTCGTGGGCCCCTTTTTTTGAAGTGTTATTTCTTAGTCAGTATCAAAATGGTCGACAATAAGTTTAGCTTTTTGTGCGCCAATTACACCCGAAAGTATTTCGAAATTAGCTTCCTTTATTTTCTGCACCGACTTAAAGTAAAGCAAAAGCATCTCTTTTGTTTTGGGACCTATGCCTGGGATGTCGTCTAAGCTAGTAGCTAATGCACCTTTAGAGCGCTTGCTTCGGTGAAACTGTATACCAAAACGGTGCACTTCATCCCTTATATTGCGTAGTAACTTATGTGGCTCATTATTCCAATTTAGTAAAATAGATTGCTTGTCTCCCGGGAAAAAGAGTTCTTCAATATTCTTAGCCAATCCCACTGTGGTAACCTTGTCTTGTATACCCAATTCGGTCAATGCCTCTAAGGCGGAGCTTAGCTGCCCTTTACCGCCATCAATTACAATAAGCTGAGGTAGTGGTTGTTTCTTCTCTACAACCGATTTATAGCGCCTATACACTGATTCCTTCATGCTAGCAAAGTCATTAATACCAACCACTGTTTTTATATTAAACTTTCGATAGTCTGATTTACTCGGCACTCCATTTTTAAAGCACACCATTGCGGAAACAGGATAAGCGCCCTGGAAATTTGAGTTATCAAAACATTCAATATGGGTGGGAACAGCAGGTAGGTGTAAAAGCTGCTTTAGTTCACTTAATACCTGATTGGGCGAAACTAGGTCAACTTGAACCAATTGCTGTTTATGTTTATTATCCCTTAATGCGTAATCGGCATTTTTTTGTGACAAAGCTAATAGTTGTGCTTTTTCACCTTGCAGGGGAATGGTGTATTTAACAGCTGGATTTTTTTCTTCAATTTCAAAAGGCACAATTATTTCCTTTGCATTGGATGCTAAGTTGCTTCTAAAATAATGTATCGCAAAAGCGAGTATTGTTTCTTTGCCTTCCTCCAATGGAACACTTAGGGGTAAAATATGTGTTTGAATAATCCGTCCTTCTTTTACCATCATATAGCTAACATAAGCTTGGTCCGTATCATGTGCAATACTAAATACATCCATGGCGTGTTGGTGTTTCGTATACACCACCGATTTAGTTTGATACGTTTCTAGTTCTTCAATCTTCCTTTTAGTTAATCCTGCTTTTTCGAAAGCCATTTTACTAGCTTCGGCTTGCATTTGTTCAGTTAATTCTTGAATAACGGGCTTAATATTCCCTTTCAATAAGGCTTGTACCTGGTTAATAGATTCGTTATAAGCGTCAGCTGTTTGTAGTCCTTGGCAAGGTCCGAGACAGTTACCTAAATGATATTCTAAACACACTTTAAATTTACCTTGTTCAATGTTCTTTTTAGTAAGTGGCAAAGTGCATGTCCTGAGTGGTATAGTATGTTTAATATGGTTTATTAATTCACGAACTGCTAATACATGTGTAAATGGACCAATATAAGTGGAGCCATCTTTTATTTTTCTTCTAGTTAAAAATACCCTTGGGAAAGATTCATTTTTTATGACAATATAAGGGTAGGTTTTATCGTCCTTTAAATTGATATTATATTTTGGTTGGTAGTTTTTAATAAGTTCATTTTCCAAAATAAATGCATCATGTTCGGAGTCGACAAGTGTGTATTGAATATCCTGTATACGTTGAACTAATTCGATCGTTTTTTGGGTATGCTGTGTAGAAAAAAAATAGGAGCTTACCCTTTTTCTTATATTTTTGGCCTTTCCTACATACAATAGGGTTCCGTTTTCATCAAAATATTGATAAATTCCAGGATCCTGGGGTATACTTGGCTGTATTTTCTTAAAAACGTCTTTTTCCATAGGATTGATTCCGAAAGCACAAAAATACTTTATATTTTTGTGTCATGGAATTATCTGTTAATGTACCGGCACTTCTTTTTCCGGCAATAAGCTTAATAATGCTTGCCTATACCAACCGTTTTTTGGCTTTGTCCAATCGGGTCAGGATTTTGCATGACAATTATAAGTCACACGAGCAAAGGCATATTATATTTGGGCAAATCAAGAATATAAAATACCGTCTAAAGCTGATTCAGAATATGCAGACATGGGGAGTTGCTTGCGTGCTTTTTTCAATTCTATCCATGTTTTTTATTTTTATTGACCTTCAATTTATCGCAAAATTTGTATTTGCAGTTAGTTTGATAAGCTTCTCGATATCTATTTTTCTTTCCTTAATTGAAATACGTTTAAGCACGCGTGCTATTGAATTAGAATTAAGTGATATTGAAGGGCTAGAGGATCCTTCTGTGATGGAGTATTTAAGAAAAAAGTTTGATCGCGAATAGTTTCCTATTTACAATCAAACTTTTATTTTTATTCAGTTTCTCGACGTTCTCCAATTTGTTGTCTCCACATGGCATAGTATAGCCCTTTTTCTTCTAGTAGGGATTGGTGTGTGCCAGATTCAATTACTTGTCCCTTTTCTAGGACGTATATTTTTGTTGCATGAATAATAGTACTTAAACGATGCGCAATCATGATAGTTATTTGAGCTCTTTCTGTCGAAAGTGTTTTTATAGTGTCTGTGATAGACTCCTCTGTTAAACTGTCAAGCGAAGAAGTTGCTTCGTCAAAAATTAACAAGTGCGGATGTCTTAGCAAGGCTCTTGCAATAGACAGCCTTTGTTTTTCTCCACCACTTAGTTTTAACCCACCTTCGCCAATTAATGTCGCCAAACCATCACCGCCCTTATCCAGTATATTAGTGCAACTTGCTTTTTCAAGTGCAATTAACATTTCAGCCTCCGTTGCTTCTGGTGCTACAAAAGCTAGGTTTTCCTTAATAGTGCCTGCAAATAGTTGTGTATCCTGGGTTACAAAGCTTATCTGATTTCGCAGTGCTGTCATGTCAATATCATTGGTATCAACATCGTTCACCATTATTTTTCCTTCTTGTGCTTGATACAAGCCAACCAATAATTTCACTAACGTGCTTTTACCTGCACCAGATGGGCCAACGAAAGCTATTGTTTCTCCTTTATTTGCAGAAAAACAAATGTCGTCAATGGCTTTAAAATTTGCTGTTTGATGCTTGAAACCAACATGGCTAAATGCTAAGCGCTCAATAGGGCCAATTGCGATTGGATTTGCAGGTATTTGCTCTATTGGCTTCTTCATTAAGGCATCGAAATTATTTAAGGAGGCTTCTGTTTCTCTATAGCTTAAAATAATACTACCAATTTCTTGTAATGGTCCAAAAATAAAAAAGCTATAAAACTGTAAGGAGATCAACTGGCCGACTGTTAAAATCTCTTTAAAAATAAGCCACATTAAAGTAAAGGTTATTACTTGTCTTAGGAAGTTTACCATGGTACCCTGAATAAAACTTAAAGAACGAATATTTTTTACTTTTCTTAATTCAAGGGCAAGTATTTTATAGGTATTATTATTAAGTCTATTAATTTCTTGTGTGGTCAAGCCCAAACTTTTTACCAATTCAATATTGCGCAAGCTTTCGGTAGTGGTACCTGCTAGGGTAGTTGTTTCCTTTACTATATTTTTTTGAATTACTTTAATTCGCTTGCTAAGTAAGTTGGTTACATAGGCAATCATACTAGCTCCAAAAATATAAATAGGCATGATGGACCAATGAAGCTTAGTGGCGTAGATAGAAATAAAAACAATGCTAACAATAATTCCAAAAACGACATTAATTACATAGCTAATAAACTTTTCGCAATCTGCTCTCGCTTTTGTTAAAATGGACAATGTTTCCCCGCTTCTTTGGTCTTCAAAGGCTTGGAAAGGTAGCTGCATAGAATGCCTTAACCCATCAGTGAATAAGGCTGCACCAAATTTTTGAATAATTACATTCACGGTGTAGTCTTGAAAGGCTTTCGCAATCCTGCTAACCATTGCGGTTCCCACTAATAGCAATAAAATATTTCCAACCCCTTTGAAAAAAACGGCCTGAGTCCTCGGGTTGCCTAATGCATCTACTAAAGGGTTCTTTGCAAATTCGTCAATAAGTCGCCCAAATAACATTGGGTCGAACATGGAAAATGTTTGGTTAATGCCCGCTAATATAAAAGCCACTAAAACCAGTGACCTAAAGGGTTTAATATATTGGATAAGAATCTTCATAAGTTGCTTTAGGTTGTCAAATTAATTATTTACGATCTGCATCTGCAGTGTCATTGAAAAGTTGGTTGTATCTATCAATACATGCCACAACTTCTTCCACCCCTGTTTTCTTTTCAGCACTAGTAACAAAGCCTTCTGGTAAAAAAGGCAACATTTCTTTTAGGGTATCAAACATGGCTTGTACATTTCTTTTTACTACAGCTGGTTTTTCCTTGTCTGATTTTGTAAATAGGAGGGTGTAAGGGATTTCCCATTTATACATTTGCTCAATAAATTCAAGGTCAATTTTTTGAGGAGCATGCCTTGCGTCTATTAAAACAAAAACTCGATTTAGGTTGGGTCTTTTTCTTAAATAGTTCTCAATCATTTGTTCCCAACGACGTCTGCTACTTTGTGAAACTTTAGCAAAGCCATAACCTGGCAAATCCACAATAAACCACTTTTCCCATGGGCCCTTTTTATTAGTGCTCATTATTTCAAAGTGGTTAATTAATTGTGTTTTACCTGGAGTGCCAGAGGTTTTGGCTAAACCCTTTTGATTACAAATGGCATTAATAATGGAGGATTTCCCCACATTACTTCTTCCAATAAATGCGTACTCGGGTACTTGTAATTTAGGACACTGCTCAAAGCCAGGGCTTGAGATTAAATAAGTTGCTTTTACAATTTTCATATTAATGCTGCCTTATTTGGCAGTTTCAGGCTTTCTTTTCAATATTAAACTATCTGCAGGATAAGTTGCCTTTAGCGTATCCATAATATTTTGACACCAATTAATTAAAGTTGCTTTTTCTGCGTCTGTTAAATTTGCGTCACGGTGAATTAATGTGTAAGAATATAAAGGCATTTCACCCTCTTTTATTTGTTCAATAACTTCTTCTAATTTATGGTTTTGTTTTGCAATGCGGTAGCTAGCGAATTCATTGTAATTGAATTCACTTTTCCCTTCATTTACATGATCAGCTAGCCAAAAGGCCACTGGCTGTAGAGTTGCATACCAAGGGTAAGCGGTTTTATTACTATGACAGTCCGCACAGGCTTTGTCTACAATTAACTTAACATCCGAAGGCATTGGATATAACGTACTAATATCATTAGTTGTGTTAGCAGATAAATTTTGTGCTGGACGAATAAATTGTATCACAATTAATGCTAGTGCAAGTACAATTAAAATTTTCTTTATCATGATTTATTATTTAGTTAAATGAAATATACTACTGTTAAATTAACACATTTCCGGTCATTTCTTTTGGAATCCCAATGCCCATCATCGTCAATATAGTGGGCGCGATATCTCCAAGCTTTCCAGCTTTAATACTGCCTTTCCAGTCTTTGTCAATAATAAAGAAAGGGACAGGATTGGTGGTATGTGCTGTATTAGGACTGCCATCTTCATTAATCATGAAATCCGCATTGCCATGATCGGCTATTATAAATAGGGTATAGCCATTGTTCAATCCAGCGGTTACAATTTGTGCTACACAGCCATCTACTGTTTCTACGGCTTTAACAACAGCACTAAAAATACCTGTGTGCCCTACCATATCAGCGTTTGCGTAATTCAAACAAACGAAATCAGGATTGCCGGCATTTATTTCGGGTAATAACTTGTCTGTTAATTCTTGTGCACTCATTGCTGGTTGTAAATCGTAAGTAGCAACTTTAGGGGAAGGAGCCATTATGCGCGTTTCTCCATCGAAGGGTACTTCGCGACCACCACTAAAAAAGAAAGTTACATGGGGGTATTTTTCTGTTTCTGCAATTCGAATTTGTTTTTTGTTATTTGCGGCCAGCACTTCACCTAATGTATTTATTAAATTATCGTTTTCGAAAATTACGTTTACATTTTTAAAGGTCTCGTCATATTTAGTGATGGTAGTATAATGTAACTGTAATTTATGCATGTTGAATTCATGAAAATCTTGCTGGGTTAACACTTCTGTTATTTCTCTGCAACGGTCGGTTCTGAAATTAAAACACAATACAGCGTCACCGTCTTTAATGGTAGCAATAGGTGCTCCGTTTTCTACAAGGATAGTTGGCTTAATAAATTCATCGGTGATATTATTATCGTAGTTCGCTTTAATTGCAGCTAATGCCGAAGTGGCAGTTGGTCCAACGGCGTGCACAAGCGCATCATAGGCTAGTTTCACTCTTTCCCATCTCTTATCTCTATCCATTGCATAATAGCGTCCGCTAATGGTAGCAATTTTGCCAACTGAATTTTTCAAATGGTTTTCTACATTTTCTACAAAACCCAAACCGCTTTTAGGATCTGTGTCTCTTCCATCGGTAAAAGCATGAATGAATACATTGGTTAAACCTTGCTCCTTACAAATGTCGCAAATTGCTTTTAAATGTGTTGTATGCGCATGTACACCTCCATCACTCACTAAGCCCAATAAATGCAATGGCTTGTTATTTTCTTTTGCGTATTGAATACTTTCAAGTAAAATTTTATTTTTAGCTAATTCGCCATTTTTAACAGCGACGTTAATTCTTTGTAGTTCTTGGTACACAATACGTCCTGCACCTATATTTAGATGCCCCACTTCGCTATTGCCCATTTGGCCCTCAGGCAAACCCACTTCTTCCCCGCAAGTTATTAAAGTAGAATGGGGGTAGTTGTTGTATAAACTATGCACAAAAGGCACATTTGCCTGTTGTATGGCATCTGCTTTTGGAACCTGACCTAAGCCCCATCCGTCCATTATCACTAAAATCACTTTTTTTGACATATTCTTATGTATTGAAAGTCGTAACTTTGTTTTTATTAGATTGTACCACAAAGTTTCAAAATACTAGGCACTTTGCAAATTTAAGCTATTCTAATCTTTAACAATGGTCAAGATCCGACAAATACTACTGTTCATTATGTTTTCGTTTGTTACTGTTGCTGCAAATGCACAAAACGAGGTGGATGTAATTGTACAAACTTTACAAACTGCTAATTTTAGCAGTTTATTGCCATTTTGGGATGAAGCCGTTGAAGTTACGCTACTAGACATGGTGAATCAACGACAAATGACTGCAAAAGAGGCAAATCAGCAATTACAATCCTTTTTCAATACTAAAAATATTGTTGGTTTTGAGAAGAATGCAGAAAGGAAAGTAGGCAATACCATTTATGTTACTGGAAAATTACTTTCTGGACAAAACAAATACAGCCTCACCTTATTGTTACAAGTAGAGAAAAAAACACTTCATATTGTTAGCGTTAGAGTAAGTTAAATGGTGTGCGTAAAACAGGGTAATAATGAGTAAAAAAAATAAAGCTATTAGTAGTTCCCCATTAGTGTATAGTACTGATCCAAATTATACGCCTCCAACTGATAATGAGGAAATTATTGAAACATTGAATAGCGCCGACCAACCTTTGCGCGTAATCCTAGAAACCAAACATCGTGCAGGCAAAACAGTTACTATTGTTTATGGTTTCATTGGTAGTGAGGACGATATGAATATTTTGGGTAAGGCACTCAAAAATCATTGTGGTACAGGTGGCTCGGTAAAGGAGGGTGAAATTATTATTCAGGGGGACCACCGCCAAAAAGTGTTTCAATTTTTGAAACAAAAAGGCTATGCAAAAGCTAAATTATAAGTACTAAAAATATATTTCTAAGTTCAACCTACTTTTGAGTGCTGCCACCATTGGGTATTGCTCGGCAATACGTTCATATTTTTGCTT
>CAJATB010000128.1 GCA_903944755.1 uncultured Bacteroidota bacterium | reverse complement strand
GTGAAATTTAAATTAGCGTCCAACTCAGTTGTAAGTAAGGTAGCAATTTCAGTGTTGTTTACTTTACCATCTTGTTGTTTGTATAACCTTGCTACTTCCACTTTTTTATTGGCAGCAAATGTACTTCCACCTGCAAGTGTGATTAAATCCTTCACCGACATACTATCGGCATAAGCAAACTTGCCTGGGTTATGCACTTCCCCAAATATTTTTACATTAAAACTATCACGTAAATCCAATACCGAACTTACATACAACTCATCTTCTCTTTGTAATAGAATATTTTCAGTTTTGTCCCCTGCCAATGCTTTATTTAAATCAATGTTCACCATTTCCTTAATTAAGTTAGGCTTTAAGCGAAACAATTGTGCACCTCCAGTGTAAGCATCTTCCTTTAAACCATCTGCCTTTTTTATTAAATCCGAAACGCGCATGCCTTCCACTAATTGGTAGGTGTCGGGGCGGTAAACTGCGCCTGTTAACTTTACCCTGTTTTGATAGCGGTTTAATATTTTACTCACCACATATAGGTCACCTCCTTGCGGAGCATAGCTGGCAAATTCTTCTTTGCCTAAATCCTTTACTAATAATTCACGGCCATTTTTTTGAATCACTTTTACATTGCTGGTATATGCTGCTTCATCAAAGCCGCCCGCAAATGCCAAAATGTTTTGAAAATTTTCCTTGCCCGTTAATTCAAATATGCCTGGGCGTTTTACTTGCCCGTTCAATTCCACTCGGTTTTCATAAGCCGGTATGCGAATTACATCATTGTCCTTTAATCCTATATTATCACTTTGATCGCCGTTAAGTATAAAACGGTATAAATCCACTTTGCGTATTACTTTATTGTTGCGCACTAATTCAATATTGCGGTAACTACCAATGGGGGAAGGGCCGCCAGCGAGTGACAATGCACCAAACACAGTGGTTAAAGAACTTAAATCGTAAGTGCCCGATTTTTTTGCACCAATTACTGTTACATGAATAGTGCGAATATTTGCTAGTGTTACCGATAATTTGGATTCGCCGGTACGCAAGCTTGCATAGGCAGTGCGTGCCATTTGTTGGCGTATTTTGTCGGTGGCTGCTTCAATGGTTAAACCAGCTACACGAATTACACCTACGTTTTGAACGGTTACACTGCCTTCATAACTTACTTTTAGTTCGGTCGCAAATTCCTGTATACCGTACAAAACCATTTTTAAAATATCGTTAGGGCCTACTTCGTAATTTAAGGGGGTGGCAATGTTTGCATTGGATGCCATTGAACCTGCTGTTTGGAATAGTTCCGATCCGAATATAGGGTTGGGCTGTTCGGTATTGGTTTTACTTAGCGAATCAGCGCCTGTTTGCATGCTACGGTTATTACTTAAATTATCCAGTTTATTCCCAATTGTATTGGTAGAATTATTGGTTGCACTTAACCTGGTGCGCAATTATTCAAATTCAGCAGCAGATAGGCCTTTTGCCATTGCCTGTGCTTTTAATTGGTCAATGCTTAGTTCCGAGCTTTGTATACGTTCCTTTATTTTGCTTATATCCGCTTCGGATAACATTTCTACCTTAAACTGGCTTAAGTCCTTTTGC
>CAJATB010000127.1 GCA_903944755.1 uncultured Bacteroidota bacterium | reverse complement strand
ATTGACAGGGACTCTTCAATCATTAGTAATTTATTTAGTGAACAAAATGAAGCAGCAATGGAAATTATTTCCATGATGATACAAAAAGCAAAAAAAGCGGATGTGCCTATTGGTTTATGTGGACAGGCGCCGAGTGACTTTCCTGAATATGCTAAATTTTTAGTGCAGGAAGGAATTGACAGCATCTCATTTAATGCAGATGCTTTAATTAGAGGAATTGAAAATATTAAATTGGCTGAAGCAGCTATTAAATAATTAAATTAGTATTATGCAAAGATTAAAAAACAAAGTAGTAATTGTCACAGGTGCCGCTGGGGGAATGGGGGCCGCTATTGCTAAATTATTTGCCGAAGAAGGCGCTAAAGTATTAGCAACCGATATACAAGAAGAAAAACTAGAAGCTTGGGTACATGCAGCAAAGAAGGTTGACGGTTTACTAATTGAGCATATGAAGCATAATGTGACTAGTGAAACCGACTGGAAACACGTAAGCGAAAAAGCCATTTCATTATATGGAAAAATAAATATTTTAGTAAATAATGCTGGAATATTTCCAGGTTTTGTAGACTGTGAAAATACAACCATTGATATTTGGGGGAAAGTAATTTCTATAAACTTAACAGGTCCCTATATTGGTTGCAAGACATGCATACCCTATATTAAAGCAGCTGGTGGAGGATCCATTATTAATATTGCTTCTATTGCTGGGATGGTTGGAGGCAATGGAACTGCCTATTCCGCATCTAAAGGTGGGCTAATTGCGCTTTCAAGAGACTTAGCCATTACTTTAGCTAAAGACAAAATACGGGTAAATACAATTTGTCCTGGGGCAATATTAACCCCAATGACGGAAGTCCTAATCAAATCACCTGAAATGGGGGAGGTAATTAAACATATGGCAGCATTGGGTCGTGTGGGTGAGTCAATGGAAATTGCTATGGGTGCTTTATATTTGGCTGCTGATGAATCTTCTTACACTACAGGTACTGAACTTGTAATTGACGGTGGCGCAATATCTAAATAACAAAAAATAATAAAAACAACAACAAATAGTAATGTTATGAAATTCAAGTTTATTTTTATTTTTCAATTTATCTTTCTAGCTTCTTTGGTTGCGCAAAAAACAACTGTATTTACTTCAGGTACTGAAGGGCATAAAAGTTTTCGTATCCCAGCAATTATTGCATTAAAGGATGACACTTTGCTTGCATTTGCCGAGGGCAGGGTAAACAATGCAGGTGATTTTGGAGATGTAAATATAGTGCTGAAAAAAAGTACAGATAAAGGGAAGACTTGGTCAAATATTACTACTGTGGTCGATTATAATAAATTACAAGCAGGCAATCCTGCTCCGGTTGTTGACATGGGGGATCCTAAGTATCCCAATGGACGCATTTTTTTATTTTACAATACGGGAAATAACCATGAGGGAGAATTAAGAAAAGGCATTGGTTTAAGAGAAGTATGGTATATCACTTCCACAGATGGTGGAGCCACTTGGTCCCCAGCGGTGAACATTACTTTGCAAGTGCACCGCCCTTACCAAACCAATATTAATCCAGCTTATCACTTTCAAGAAGCATGGAGGTCCTATGCCAATACACCTGGGCATGCAATTCAATTTAAGGAGGGCGCGCATAAGGGAAGAATATATGTAATTGGCAACCATTCTACAGGTTGGCCAAAAAATGACAATACCGATTATGATGTTCATGGGTTTTATTCAGATGACCATGGTGCAACCTTTCATTTATCAAATAGTTTGAACCTGCCCGGCTCAAACGAAGCCATGGCAGTTGAATTACCTGGTGGTAAATTATTGATTAATGCGAGAAACCAGAAAGGAGCACCTCGTCAGCGAATTGTTGCGTTCAGCAGCGATGCTGGTATAAATTGGGATACTAGTTATTATGATGCCCAATTGCCAGACCCAGTTTGCCAGGGTAGTTTGCTAGCAGTTCAATTAAAAAATAAAAAATCCGCACTTATTTTTTGTAATAACAGAGATCCTCAAAAAAGAGATAATTTAACTTTGCAAATTAGTTTTGATCAAGGTGCTACATGGATCAAGCAAATAGGGGTAGCTAAAAATAGTATGCCCGATAATTACAAGGGAGATTATACCGGGTATGCCGATTTAGTAGACCTGAAAAATAATAAGGTAGGTATTTTGTATGAACTAGATAATTATCAAAAAATTGTTTTTGAGCCAATCCTTATAAAGTAGTAATATTTTTTCAGCAGATTAATATTTAATGCTCACTTTTTATCTTACATTCATAATGTATAAATATGAATGTAATGAAAATGAAACTATTATTGTTTGTTATAATAAATTTAGGCTTAGCTGCTAATTTTTCTGTTTGCCATGGCCAAACGACTCCGATATATAAAAATACAAATGCTTCCATTGATGCACGTGCCAAGGATTTAGTAGCTCGATTCACCATTGAGGAAAAAGCTTCCCTTTTAGGATATGACAGCAAGGGTGTAGCAAGGCTAGGCGTGCCAGTGTACAATTGGTGGAATGAGGCCTTGCATGGCGTTGCGCGTGCCGGCAATGCAACAATTTTCCCACAATCCATAGGAATGGCAGCTACTTTTAATGATAGTTTAATTAGGGAAGTGGCAAATGTAATTTCAACGGAAGCAAGGGCTAAATATAATTTAGCAATTGAAAAGGATAGGCGTTTACAATATATGGGATTGACTTTTTGGACACCTAATATTAATATTTTTCGTGACCCAAGATGGGGCAGAGGGCATGAAACATACGGCGAAGATCCTTTTTTAACTTCCAAAATGGGTATTGCTTTTGTAAAAGGTCTTCAGGGCAATAGCACAAACACTTTAAAGACGGCTGCTACAGCTAAACATTTTGCTGTACATAGTGGTCCCGAAGCAGATAGGGATAAATTCAATGCCATAGTGGATGAAAAAGATTTCAGAGAAACTTATTTGTATGCGTTTCGTGCATTAGTTGACGCGGGTGTAGAAAGTGTAATGAGCGCTTATAATAGTATCAATGGGGTACCTAGTTCAATTAATGAAAAGTTATTAACTGATATTTTAAGAAAAGAATGGGGCTTTAAGGGCCATGTAGTAACTGATTGTGGTGCACTTGATGGTGTTGCTCAAAGCCATAAAGTATTGCCTAATAATATTGCTACTGCTGCTGCTGCCATAAAGGCTGGCGTAAACCTCGATTGTTCTACCATTTTACAAAAAGAAGTTGTAGAAGCTATTAAACAAAAACTTTTAACGGAGGAAGAAGTAAATGCTTCTTTGGTAAAATTATTAAGCACTCAATTCAAGTTAGGTTTTTTCGATCCGAAATCTAAGGACCCTTATTCTAAATATAAAGAAGACAGTATTCACAATGCAAATCATATCGCATTAACTAGAACAGTAGCTCAACAAAGCATGGTATTGTTAAAAAATGAAAATTCCTTACTGCCGTTAAAAAAAGATGCGTGCCCTAGTATAATGATTGTAGGTCCTAATGCCACTTCTTATGATGCGTTAATAGGTAATTACCATGGTGTAAGTGATAAGGCAGTAAATTTTGTAGAAGGCATTACCGCTGCCGTTGATAAGTCCACCCGAATAGAATATGATTTAGGATGTGATTATAAAGACACTGTCAACTTTGGAGGTATTTGGGCAGCAAGCAATGCTGCTATTACGATTGCAGTAATTGGCTTATCGCCTGTTTTAGAAGGAGAAGCTGGGGATGCTTTTTTATCAGCATCAGGAGGGGATAAAATAAATATAAACCTACCAGCCAGCGAGGTGGCCTTTATGAAAAAATTAAGGGCAGGTGTTAAAACGCCAATCATTGCTGTAATTACTGCCGGTAGTAATGTGGATATAGCTGCTATTGAACCCTATGCGGATGCTATTATTTTTGCGTGGTACCCGGGAGAACAAGGAGGCAATGCACTTGCAGATATTGTCTTTGGAAAAGTTTCTCCTTCAGGTCGTTTGCCAATTACTTTTTACAAATCAACAAATGATTTGCCAACATATACTAGTTATGCAATGAAGGGGAGAACTTATCGATATTTTAATGGACCCATTCAGTATCCATTTGGCTTTGGGTTAAGCTATACAAAGTTTGAGTATGCTTTAATAACAGCTGCTGCAAAAAATTACAAATCTGGCGATACAATTAGTGCGTCGATAAGCCTAAAAAACACAGGTAAATTTGTAGGAGATGAAATAGTACAAGGTTATATTGAATTTCCGAATTACGAAAGAATGCCCCTTAAGGAAATGAAGTTTTTTAAACGAGTTAATTTAAATAAAGGACAAACAAAAAACATTCAAGCTAAAATTGCAGTGAGTGAATTGTATAAATGGGACTTGCCTGAAAGTAAATGGAAATTATACCCTGGGAAATATAAATTAATATTCGGTGGCAACTCAAATGACAATAGAATCACCACCGAATTTGTAATTGATTAGGTAGTTGCGAACTTTTTTTGAGCCATTGGGAATAAAATATTATTTTCTAAATGAACATGTTGGTGTAAATCTACTTCAAATGCTTTTAGTTCTTCCAGGCAAATTCTGTGTGTTGTACAGGCAGTTTCAGGTGGGGTATAACCATTTGTTAATGACCTAATTTCGTACATAATATCGCCTGCCTTTTCGTGTTCCAACTCCATAACTTGTATCGGAGCGTCAATGTAACCCTCTGTTAATTGACTAGCTTGGCTTCCTGATGCTGTTGAGCATACGGCTTTAATTCTTGGGAATAAAATAGCTTCTTCCTTGTCCATATGTGGCAATAGTTCAGCCGCTACCTCATTAAATAGTTCAGCCACTTTAATCATATTTGGGTATTTAGGCCCATGTTTAGATACAATTTTTTCTAAATGATTTTTTATAGTGGGTATATTATTTCGTACATAAAAATGGTGATGTATTTGGATATATGAGACTAGTTGTTCAGCACTCATTTCGGCGAAGGGCATCGATGTCTCGTTTTTTATTATAGAAAGTGCTAACTCGGCTAAAAGATCGTCAAGTGGAATATTTTTCTCAATACAAGATTCGTTCAGTGTTTTACTGCCTCTGCAGCAAAAGTCCATACTATATTTTTCTAACACTGGAATGTATTCGTGATGAGCTAATACAATACTTTTTAAACTTTTTTCTTTTAAATTATTCATTTTATATTTTTTTCAAAATTCAAATTATAATAATTGTATCCATATGACTGAAATCAGCTTTGACCTTTTATTTACTTATTTTTACGGATTATTCCGTAATTCAACAATAATAAACCTGAAAACATAACAATAGCGGCCACAAATAAATACACATTCATGTTTTCTACTCCAATATAACTAATTGATTTTACCCCCTGCCATAGTAGCAAAAATTCATTAACAATAATCCCTACAACAAATACAAATACCCCAATTGTAAAATATTTATTAATTGCAATTAGTTTATTCCCTAATACAAACCCAATGAGGAATAAACTAATGACACCTAAAAGCATGAGGTGCAAATATCCAATCACGATTGGCCGAAATCCAAATGAAATTTGGCTCAATGATGGTATAATAGAAATTGTTTGTAATGCTATTTTAATACTCAAGGCAATCGCTGATAAAGCCATTATTACAATCGCATTCTTGGAAAATGAAATAATATTGTATATATCTTTTCCAACAGTACTTTTTACTAGTATAATGGAGCCTACAAGTTGACTAAATGCAGCCAAAACAACCACTACATACAATGCCTGCGGCAGTTTTAACCATAATGCCGATAATAAATATGCGGGAATACAGGCTAATGAAAATAACCAAAAAACAAGATTTATTTGTTTAGCATAACCCTTTATATCTTCAATTTTAGAAATGAATAAGCCCATACAGGCAAAGAAAAACCATCCATTATATTGAAAATGCAAGTAGCCATAAACCGATAGTAAATAACTAGTTTGGTTTGCATTTTTCGTAGCCATTAAATAAGCCAAACTAAACGCCCCAACTGATGAAATAACATTGAATATTAATGCTGCTTTATACCAAAGAAAACTTGGTAGTTTTAATTTTGTCCTATTTAAGTCTTTCCAAAAATATATAGTGAATACAAATCCATTAAGAACAGATAGTGTTGAAAACGAAATTGATACAAATCCGTAACCTTGTATCGGGAACGCAATAAGCATCCCATATGCTGTAATGAGGTTTACCCACAAAAATAATTTATAACGAGTAAATAAATTTTCATGCAGGTATTTCGAAAGCGTGTAAAATAATAAAACCATGATGGTTTGAGTAATCCAACCCGAAAAAGCAAAATGAGAGTGACCGTGTAATAGTTTCTTTTGGTCTATAAAATGCAATGGAAACGCTATTTTGTAACGTAAGACAACGCCAAGTATTGAAATTATTAATAAATTTATAAAGGAAATTCTCAACCAGAATTGAGCAGGACTTTTCATATTTGTGTTATTTGGACACAAATTTATTTTACAATTAACAACCTGGTTATGCGTTTAATCATAGTTTATGGTATACTTTACCTTTTTCAATACGAATTTCTTCTTTGTCGTGCATAATCCTCATTATCCGAATGACAGTTTCTACCCTTAAAGCAGTCATGTCTGCGATTTGTTGTCTTGTTAACATTACTTGGTTACATTTTGCACAAAAATGTTTTTTTTCATTTTTTAGATAATTCAATAAAGCTTTAACACGTGTCTCTGGCGATTGGTAGGCGATTGATTTCAGCAATAGAAATCTAAACCGAATTCGTTTTGCCATGACAACGCTTAATTTAAAATGGATCTCGGGTTTTTCCTTTATAAGCTGAACAAAGGTTGTTTTTCTCAGTTTAATGATTATGACATTTTCTTCAGCGATTGCCGTTGCCGCATATGGTTCGTTGTCAAATAACGGTATTTCCCCAAAACATTCCCCTTTTTCTATGAGTGTTTGAATATACTCTCTTCCCTCCTCGTCTATATTTACCCATCTAACCAGTCCGCTTACCACTTGATGGTAATAGTAGCATTCTGAACCTTCAGTGAAAATGACATCTCCTGGTGCGACTTGTTTATATACTCCACCCCAAGCCAACAAAGTATCTATATCTATAACCATTTTAAATTTCAATATTTTTAATCATATTCAAATTTATTTTCATTGTACTAATATATGCATGACCAAAATCATATACAATCAAATTAGTTGTTAATGTATTGATTATCAGTTCTTTTTATTAAATTATCCATGCTATTTTATTTTAGAAACCCACGATATGACTGTACGCATAAGATGAAAATGATGCTTCAACTAATCTTGTATAATCATTTAAAACAAAACAAATTACATGAAAAAAATACTTGGGTCTTTAACAGTATTGATATTGTTATATGCTTGTGGTAGTCCAGAAAGTAATACCACTGCCCCTTCTGATAGTCAGACAACTGCTACTGCTGCTAATAAAAGCGATTACGATCCTGAACGAGGTGAGGGTAAGTTTACCCATGTAGAAGTAAGCCCAACAATTGATGAGGCAAAAGCTACAGATGGCGAAAAAGTATATACTGCGAAATGTAGTTCTTGTCACAAAACAACGGACGAAAAATTAGTTGGTCCAGGTTGGAAAGGAGTAACCAATCGTTTTAAGGCTGAATGGATTATGAACTTTGCTACTAACCCAGATCCTATGATTGATAAGGATCCTAAAATTCAAGCGCAGCTAGAAATTTGTTTAGTACGTATGCCTAATCAAAATATTTCTGATGAAGACGCAAGAAATGTTTACGAGTTTATGCGCAAGAACGATGCAAAAAAATAGTTTCCCAAAAAATAACTTATAAATTTTAAATCCTTTTTTATGAAAAAATTAAGACTAATAAAAATTGGCTTTTCTACCTTTTTACTTTTAGCACTTTTCGGTTCATGTAAGCCAAAAAATTCAAGCAATGCAGTTAGTGCAGATGCCGCTGGAAAAGTATATGTTGCACCTGGCAAATACGATGAATTTTACAATTTCGTATCAGGTGGTTTTAGTGGGCAAATGAGTGTTTATGGACTACCTTCTGGACGCTT
The DNA here is from genome assembly GCA_903944755.1 of uncultured Bacteroidota bacterium. GTDB lineage: Bacteria > Bacteroidota > Bacteroidia > Chitinophagales > Chitinophagaceae > Sediminibacterium. The sequence continues at coordinate 3,709 of CAJATB010000127.1, read as the reverse complement.
ACTTAGGGTGATTCCTGTATTTTCTGTAGATCCAGAAAAAGGGTATGGCTATAGTGAAGAATCGAAGCCAATGTTAAATACTTCTCATGGTATTATTCCTTGGGATGACTTACACCATGTACAACTTTCAAGAGTGGGTGGGGAATATGATGGTAAGTGGGCATTTGGAAATGCTAATAATACGCCACGGGTAGCACGTATAGATTTAACAACGTTTAGGACTGCCGAAATTATAGAATTACCAAATAGTGCAGGAAATCACTCTTCTCCTTTTTTGACAGAAAATACTGAATATGTTGTTGCTGGAACTAGGTTTAGTGTTCCTCCGGATGATAAAAATGGAGATGTACCAATTAATACCTACAAGGAAAACTTTAAAGGAACATTAAGTTTTATAAGTGTTGCGAAAGAAGACGGCAAGATGGAATTAGCATTTCAAATTGAAGCGCCTGGTTTTAATTTTGATTTAAGTAGAGCTGGCAAGGGAGTTTCACATGGCTGGTTCTTTTTTTCAACTTATAACACAGAACAAGCAAATACTTTACTTGAAGTAAATGCATCACAAAAAGATAAAGACTTTATCTTGGCTGTAAACTGGAAAAAAGCAGAAGAATATTTAAAGGCTGGAAAAGGGAAAAAACAGAAAGTTCGTTATGCGCATAATACCTATTCAGATGTAACACATACTGCAACTTCTGAAATAAAGACGGAAGTTATTGTACTTGATGCTAAAGAATTGAAAGACCTTTGTTACTTTATTCCATGTCCAAAGTCACCACACGGAATTGACGTGAGCCCTACTGGCGAATACTTTGTAGGAAGTGGCAAATTAGCTGCAACTATTCCTGTGTTTGCTTACGAAAAAATGATGAAGGCAATAAAAGCAAAAGATTTTATTGGGGAATTTGATGGAATTCCTGTTTTAAAGTATGAGTCTGTATTATACGGTGAGGTAAAAAAACCTGGTCTAGGACCATTGCATACCGAGTTTGACAATAAAGGTAATGCGTATACTTCTTTCTTTGTTTCCTCTGAAATTGTTAAATGGAATATTAAGGACTTAAAAATATTGGATCGTGTACCTACTTATTATTCAGTGGGTCACTTAACTGTTGCTGGTGGGGATACTAAAACGCCTAATGGCAAATATTTAGTAGCATATAATAAAATTACCAAGGACAGGTATTTACCTACAGGACCAGAATTAACTCAGAGTGCTCAGTTGTATGACATTAGTGGGGACAAAATGCAAATGATTTTAGATTTTCCTACAATTGGAGAACCACATTATGCCCAAATTGCACCTGCTGATTTAATAAAGAAGAATAGCCTTAAATTTTTCAAATTAGAAGATAATAAACATAAATATGCTGCCAAGGGTGAATCTACTACTAAAGTAGTTAGACAAGGTAAAGAGGTACACGTTTACATGACTTCAATAAGGTCCCACTTCTCACCAGATAATATTGAAGGGGTTAAAATTGGGGACGATGTTTACTTCCATGTCACCAATTTGGAACAAGATTGGGATGTCCCTCATGGATTTGGTATTAAAGGTGCCGCTACTGCTGAACTATTAATTATGCCAGGTGAAACACAGACATTAAAGTGGACTCCAAATAAAGTAGGTATTGTGCCAATTTATTGCACAGACTTCTGCAGTGCGTTACATCAAGAAATGCAAGGCTATGTGAGAGTTTCTCCTGCTGGAAGCAATGTTCCATTAACATACAGCCTTGGTACTAATATGCCAAAAGCAGACGGGAAAAAATAGTTTGGTTTTTTAAGGAAGACAGGCTTTATGCTTGTCTTCCTTTTAAATTAGTTATTATGACAAATGAAAAGCTTAGTCCTAAAACAAGAATTTCCTTATTAATCGGAGGGATTTTATTACTAACAGTATTGTATGTGCCAATTTGGGGAATATCTCTAGATGCTCCTCAGTATCCAGAAGGATTGAGTATGTATATTTATGCTAATAAATTAGGTGGTAATGTTGATATTATAAATGGGTTAAACCATTATATTGGAATGAAGACATTGCATAATGAAGATTTTATTGAATTTAAGATCATTCCATATTTCATTGTCTTTTTTTCTGTTTTGTTTATACTCACAGCTATTGTAGCAAATCGAAAATTATTAATGACACTTTTAGCATTGTTTGTAAGTTTCGGGATAATAGCAATGGTTGATTTTTGGAGATGGGAGTATGATTATGGCCACAATCTAAATCCAGATGCCGCCATTAAAGTGCCAGGAATGTCCTATCAGCCTCCACTTATAGGGTATAAACAATTGCTAAATTTTGGCGCTTATTCTATGCCTGATATAGGAGGGATGATTTTTATATTATTAGGACTTCTATTAGTAGTCCTAATTGTAGTTGAACTTCGTATACAAAAAAAAAGAAAGTCTCTAAATAATGTTGTTAAAAATATAACACTTCTATTAGCATTAATTTCTTTTTCAGCCTGCGAAACTGGGCCTAGACCTATTAATTTGACCAGGGATAATTGCGCTCATTGTAAGATGAACGTTACTGATAACAGATTTGGTGCGGAGTTGGTCACTAAAAAAGGCAAGATTTTTATTTTTGATGACGCGGTTTGTATGATAGCATTCATAAAGTCAAACGAAGTCAAAAAAAATGACATCAAAAATCACTACTTAGTTGACTATACGGGCACTCATCAACTAATTAACGCAGATGCCGCTTTTATTGTAAAAAGTGAAACTATAAAAGGCCCCATGAATGGCCACTTAGTTGCATTTGCAAAAGAAGACGACATGAAGCATTTTTTAGAAAAAAATACCGGCACACTGCATAAATGGCATACAATAACTGAATGAGGAAATTCTATATTATACTAGTATTTATCTCGTTAAGTGTAAGCGTAACAGCAAATACCATAAATGTTGGTGGGAAAAGTACTATTAAGTCTATAAAGAAAGCAATAAGTTTAGCGCTTTCCGGAGATACCATTCTTGTAGCCCCTGGTTATTACAAAGAAGGTAATATTATTATTTATAAAAAAATTGTACTAAAAGGGTTAAACTATCCTGTGCTAGATGGCGAGAAAAAATTTGAAATCATTTCAATTAAAGCCAACGAGGTAGTTGTTGAAGGGTTTAAACTAATACGTGCTGGTGCATCGGATATTGAGGACTATGCTGGAATAAAAGTATATGATTGTAGCGGCGTAGTTATTCAAAAAAATATACTCGATGACACTCATTTTGGAATTTATATACAATATGGAAAAAAATGTGTCGTAAAAAACAACAAACTCCATGCATATAACATTGAAGAACAACAAAGTGGTAATGGTATTCATTGTTGGAAGTCAGATAGCTTAATTATTTCTGATAACGAAGTCACTGGCCATAGAGACGGGATCTATTTTGAGTTTGTCACACATTCTGAAATTTATCGAAATAAAACAACCCAAAATATACGTTATGGATTGCATTTTATGTTTTCTAATAACGATATATATGTGGCTAATACCTTTTTAGATAACGGTGCAGGGGTAGCAGTCATGTATTCGCACGGTGTAACAATGGTTAATAATCATTTCCTTGAAAATTGGGGAGATGCCGCTTACGGGTTGTTGTTAAAAGAAATTTCAGATAGTCATATTAAGGGTAATATATTCGAGAAAAATACCACAGGCATATTTATGGAAGGAGTATCAAGGATTCAAGT
>CAJATB010000126.1 GCA_903944755.1 uncultured Bacteroidota bacterium | reverse complement strand
TTCTAAATGATTAAAAGATATATTTTCTTTATTAATATTTATAATGTTTGAACTATCTGAACTTTCTAAAGTTTTTGAATTATCTGAATTATTTGAAGAGTCTGGATTATCTGAATTATCTGAACTTTCTAAAGTTTCTAAACTATCCGAAGTTTTTGAAGTATCTGAACTATCTGAAGAGTCTGAATTATCTGAACTTTCTGAAGTTTTTGAAGTTTTTGAAGATTCTAAACTATCTGAAGATTCTAAACTATCTGAAGTATCTGAAGTATCTGAACTATCTGAAGTTTTTGAAGTTTCTAAACTATCTAAACTATCTGAAGTTTCTAAACTATCTGAAGTTTCTAAACTATCCGAAGTTTCTAAACTATCCGAAGTTTCTAAACTATCCGAAGTTTTTGAACAAAAACAAGGTTTTTCTTTAGAAGACATTTTATTTTCCAAAGAATGAATTCCTTTATTTTTAATAATTTCTGTAATAATAGAATGACAATTAGAAGGAGTTTCTAAAATAGCAGGAATTGTTCTTACTCTCTTATCAAAAATAAAATAATCCCAAAAATTAAATGGTATTTTACCTTTTAGAATATCTTCATGTCTATCAAGATTTGAACCATATTCGACTTTAGAATCATTAAGATGAATAGCTTTTAAAGTATTAATCCCAACAAACTTTTTGTGATATCCCATCTTACTTTATTTTCAATTTCATTTGAAGCATAGTCAAAAGTTTTCTCCCCTTTTATGGGATTTAAATTGTCTTCGTACTTTTCATTTATATTATTCAAGTGGTTCCGACTTATTGCTAAATTCCAGTAACCTTTTTTTACTAATTTCTTTAGCGATGCACCCACTGTATAACTCCATTGGTCAAGGGAGGGGTTTGCATTTAATGCGTATAATTTTTCAGGTGTAGCTTTTTTTGGTGCAGCAAAATCAAATTGGTCAATAGCTCCAACACCCAAAAATGTTACCGTTGTTTTAGGATCAATTACATGTGTGACTTTAAACTGGAAATCCCAGAAATTGGGACGGATAGGTAAATCAATTGCTTTGAACAAAAACTGTAAGTAACTTCTTCTAACCGATGCCAAAAAGGTTGTTTTACCATTTTTGCTTAATGGCCCATCTAATGTTGTTGCAAATTCAGTAGCGCCAAGGCGGACATTACCTTGTAGTTTGTCAGGGTTGCCCCTTTTTTGTTTAAATTCAAATACAGATGACAATGCATTATCGAATTTTGCATCAAATGCAGAGGAGGATAATTTAACTTCATCTATAAAAGATACATTTAATATGCCTTGAGGCCCACCCGCACTTCCTTGGGTGCTGAAATGGTTTATTACTGGAATTTCTATCCCATCTAAATAAAATACATTTTCATTTGGTGCTCCACCTCTTACTATGATATCATTTCTGAATCCTGCACCTGTACTAGCTGATCCTGTAACACCTGGCAATGCTTGTACCACTTTGGATATATCAAAATTCCCACCTGGATTTGATTTAATTTCTTCTGCTGTTAGTTTTTGAACACTTAAAGGTGTTTCCAATGTAGCCGTTCGAACTGTTTTTTTACTACTACCCACCACAACATCTTTTAAAACTATATCAGCATTAGTTAATTCTATGGTATTACTAGTTTCATTACCTGAAGTAACTACTACGTTAAAAAGGTTGTAAGTTATATATCCTAACGACGTAATCGCAATTTGAAATTGCCCAGTAGGAATTGATTTAAATTGGTATTTCCCTAAACTGTCCGTAGCTGTTACAAACTTAGTGTTCAATAATTTGACAACTGCTCCCTGAACAGGTTTTTGGGTATTCTTATCTACGACCCAACCAGACAAGTTTCCAATAGATTGAGCCATTGTTAAATTATTGATAATCAATAAAATAAGTATAAAAAATATTCTTTTCATAATATTACAAACATATATAATTTATAACAATTTATATGCCAAAATGTTGACGTAACTTAGAAATTCAATTGAATTTCTATGAAAAATCTTTTAATGTTTGTTGCGGTAATTTTTTCTTTTCAAGCATTAGCTCAAAAAAAAGTATTAGATCACACCAGTTTCGATAGCTGGGAGGCCATAAAAGAAGTTAGTTTACACCCAAATGGCATTTTTGTTGTGTATGTAATTGCACCGCAAGAAGGGGATGGGAATTTATTAATTAGGAACAAGTTAACCAATAAAGAAATTGCAATACCTAGAGGCACACAGGGTGTTTTTACGGAAGATGGCCAATTTTTTATAGCTAAAATTCGTCCGTCATTTGCAGCATTAAGAAAGGCAAAAATAGATAAGAAAAAAGCAGAAGAAATGCCTAAAGATTCTTTAGTAATTGTTACCCTTACTACTGGGGAACTAATTAAAATGGATTCAGTTAAAAGTTTTCAAATTCCAAAATTTGGGAACGGGGTTGTCGCATATTTAAAAGATCCTAAAGTAGATATTAACAAAGAAGGGGCAACCTTATATTTTAGGGATTTAACAAATAATAAAGAAAGGGCATTTAATAATATTTCACAATATGCCATGCACCCAGATGGGTTAGGTATGGCCATGTATAAGGTTAAAACAAAGGGTACAGAAGCCCAGGTTTTACTTTGTACTGTTGCGGACACCAATACAAAAATATTAAGTAATAAATTTAACGCAGTTACAAGCCTCACATGGGATGAACATGGAAAACAATTGGCCTATTTAATTGAACAAGATAGTGTCAACAAAGTATTGCAAAAAAATTATAGTTTGGCTTACTATAATCCTGAATTAGATACCGCAATAAATGTTATTACTAGACAGCATCCAATGTTGCCTTTGAATTATACTATTGGAGGAGATAAAAAAATTAGTTTTAGTAAGTCTGGTACTATTATTGAATTAGGGATACAACCAATATTGCCTATCAAAGACACTAGTTTGCCTGAATTTGAGCGCGTAAGTGTGGATATCTGGCATTACGCTGATCCTTTGTTACAGCCAATGCAATTAAAAAATGTAGAAGCAAGTTTAAAAAGTACTGAAACTATCTTGTTCAGCCCTATTAATAAATCAATTGTGTATTTAGGGAAAATAAATGAACGTAATTTAATTCAAACTAAAGAAGGAGATGGATTGTTTACCTATGCTACCATTGATTCTAATTACAGCATTGAATCCCAATGGCAAGGATTTTCAAAAAAAGATATTTATGTAATAAATAACACAACTGCTGCAAAAACTTTAATTCAAAAAAATGTTAAAATGGGAACTTCCACCGCTTCCTATGATGGTAATTTGTATGTTTATTATATTGAAGATCAAAAAAAAATTTATGTTTACAATGCATTAACCGGTACTAAGAAGGAAATCCTTAAAGACATTCCATTCCCTTTATATGACGAAGAAAATGATGTACCCGATGACCCTAATGCTTATGGTATTGCAAAGTGGCTCTCTAATAACAGTCAGTTTCTAATTTACGACAAATACGATATTTGGTTAGCTGATGCTACTGGAGTATTGCCTTCGTTTAATTTAACCAATGGTAGAAAAACAAAAACGGTTTACCGTTTTGTTGAAACCGATATGGAACGTAAAACCTTACCAACTGATGCAACTATTTTACTTAAATCGTTTAATGAAGTTGATAAATCAGAAGGAATTGTTAGTTTACAATTAAACACGAAAAAAGTAGTTGTCATTAATCAATTTCCTATGCACCTAACTACCATAGTTGCAGCAAAAAATACGAATGATTTTGTGATGCTTCAAGAAGACGAAAAGCAATCCCCTAATTTGTATAGTTATAATTTAGATACGACAAAGCAACAACCCAAAGCATTCACAAATATAAATAAACAACAAGAAAATTTTAATTGGTTAAAGTCGCAATTGGTTACTTGGAAAGCCTATACAGGTAAAACAGCAGAGGGGATATTATACCTTCCTGAAAATTTTGAAGCAACAAAAAAGTATCCAATGATTGTTTACTTCTATGAAAGGAATAACCAAACATTACATAATTATTTACCTCCTGCACCAACACCTTCTAGGCTAAACATTCCATTTTTTGTTAGCAGAGGGTATATTGTATTTGTGCCTGATATTTGGTACAAGAAGGGTTATCCTGGCCAAGGTGCTTATGATTATATAGTTAGTGGAACTAGGGCAATGCTTCAAAAAGGTTTTATTGACAGTACTAAATTAGGTTTACAAGGTCAAAGTTGGGGCGGGTATCAAATAGCGCATTTAATTACTAAAACAAATTTATATGCTGCTGCTTGGGCAGGTGCACCTGTAGTTAATATGACAAGTGCTTATGGTGGAATTAGATGGGGAACTGGCATGAATCGTCAATTCCAATATGAAAAAACACAAAGTAGAATTGGTGCCACTTTGTGGGAAAGACCAGATTTATATATAAAAAACTCTCCCTTGTTTGAATTACCTAAAGTCACTACGCCTTTAGTAATTATGAGCAATGACGGGGATGATGCGGTGCCTTGGTATCAGGGAATTGAAATGTTTACTGCAATGAGAAGGCTAAATAAAAAAGTATGGTTATTAAATTATAATAACGAAGCACATAATTTAGTAGAAAGAAAAAATAGAAAAGATATCCAAATTCGGGAACAACAATTTTTTGATAGTTATTTAAAAGGAGCTCCAATGCCTACTTGGTTAAGCAATGGTGTTCCGGCAATAATGAAAGGACGAGATTTAGGATTGAACTAATTACAAATAAAAAAAGTTCAATAAAAAAGTAAGCCTTCTCGACAATCGGGAAGGCTTGCTTTTTGGAATAATGTAAAGAGTAATTGGTAAGTTGCTGCTACTTAAACATATTGGAACCATTGTCTGTTAGGATCCCAGCTTTCCAACGTTTTAGCTAGTGCCGACAAGAAGCCTGCTCCCGCTGAACCATCCACAATTCTGTGGTCGTAACTCATTGACAAGTACATCATATGTCTCACCACAATAGCATCACCCATTGGTGTTTCAACAACTACTGCTCGCTTTTTAATAGCACCTAATGCTAATACTGCAACTTGCGGCTGATTAATAATAGGAGTGCCCATCAAACTTCCGAATGTACCTACATTGGTAACTGTGAAAGTACCACCTTGTGTATCTGAAGGTTTTAATTGATTATTTCTTGCAGCGTTCGCTAAATTATTAACGGCTTTACTTAATCCAACTATACTTAATTGGTTGGCTCCCTTAATAACTGGAACGATTAAATTTCCAGAAGGTAGGGCAGTAGCCATACCAATATTTATGTCTTTTTTGTATATAATATTGTCCCCTTGTAAACTGCTATTAATAATTGGAAATTGTTCCATTGTATTTGCAATACATTCTAGGAACATGGGAGTGTATGTAAGTTTAACGCCTTCTCTTTTTTCGAAAAGTTGTTTCACTTTTTCTCTCCAAACAACCATATTCGTTACATCTGCTTCAACAAAGGAAGTAACGTGTGGGCTCGTTTGAACGCTATCCACCATATGTTTGGCAATTAACTTGCGCATTCTATCCATTTCAACAATTTCAGTATTCCCGGTGATAATTACTTCCTCTGGGCTAGCAAATTTTGCCGAACTAGTACTTGTTTGAAATGCGGTGGTTTGATTAAAAATGTCAGCAGGTAAGGGTTTGGAAGCTATTTGTGTAGTAGCATGACTAGTTACAACTTGTGCTGTGTGAATTGGCTCGGCTGAAACGGGTGGTTGTGAAACTTTAATAACACCACTTTTTTTATCCTCTAAGTAGTTTAAAATATCCTTTTTTGAAACCCTACCTAAACTACCTGTACCCTGAATGGTTTGAAGTTCATTCATACTAATGCCTTCGTTCTGTGCTATATTCATTACCAAAGGAGAAAAGAATTTTGCTTCTCCTTCATTTAAACTGCTTGGTAAATCAAGGTTTGTTGGTGTATAAGGAACTTCTGTAGTTACTATTTCTATTGGAGCTTCTTTAATTGGGGCAATTACTTCTTTTTCTGGAGTAACTGGCATTTGCTTTTGCGGAATTGCTGTATCACTGCCTGCAGTTTGAATTCTTGCAATAACGGTTCCAATAGGAACAACACTATTTGTATCAAATAAAATTTCCTTAATAACTCCAGCTGCTGTAGAAGGGACTTCGCTGTCTACTTTATCAGTTGCTATATCAAGTAAAGTTTCATCTAACTGAATAGTATCTCCCACAGATTTATACCATTTTAAAATGGTCGCTTCCATGATACTTTCGCCTAATTTAGGCATCACCAAATCTACAAGAGACATAGAGGTAAATTTTAGCAAAAATAAGACTAAATCTTGTTGATTATTAATAACCTAAGCAAATTTATCGCTTGATTTGCAGTTACTTCTATATTACGGATTCTGTCAAAGCGTAGGTAAAACACCTTTGAATACACTTTTTCCTTATTTGCGACACCAATCCACACCATTCCTAGTGGTTTTTCGTTGGTTTGGCCTGATGGCCCCATTATTCCACTAACCGATACACCATAGTCTGTATTCATATTCTTTCGGACTGCTAAAGCCATTTGTTCTACTGCTTGTTGGCTTACAGCACCTACTGTATGTAGAATTTCTGTTGAAACGTCTAAAAACTCAGTCTTAATTCTATTATCATAGCTAATAACTCCTCCTGTGTAAAATTGAGAAGATCCAGCATGTTTAGATAATAAGTGGCCAATATAACCACCTGTGCAACTTTCAGCGGTTGCCACTGTTTGATTCCTGCTTTTCAATAAATTTCCTACTACAACCTCCATTGGGTCGTCCGCGTCAGTAACCAAATAATCAGCTACAACCTTTTTTAATTTTTCAAAATGTGCATCTAAAGCATGGTTGATTTCCTTTTCGTCGGCACTCGTACCTGTTAAACGCAACCTCACCACTCCGAAATTGGGTAAATAAGCAAGTTTAATTGCTTCCGGCAGCGTTGTTTCAAAGTCATTGATTAATTCAGCTAAGAAGGACTCTCCAATACCTGCAGTTAATAAGGTTCTATGACCTATAGTGTGAGATTGGAAATTTTGTTTAATTACTGGAATTACTTGGTTGTCAATTAACCACCTCATTTCATGCGGCACACCAGGCAAAGAAAAATAAAAATTTTTATCTTTCTTGAAAAGCATACCTGGCGCAGTTCCCGTTTCATTAAACAAAACTTCGCAAACATCTGGAACTTCAGCTTGTTTGCGATTCCTTTCAATCATTGGCCTTTTATGAATATTCACAAAAATATTAGTGATATGTTCCAAGGTGGGTTGATGTATTACCATTTTACCCTTAAAATATTCATTTAATAATGGTTTTGTAATATCATCCGCAGTTGGGCCTAAGCCACCAGTTAAAATAATAATATCATTATTTAAAGAAGCTGCGTCTAGTGCATCGTTAATTGATTTTTTATCATCTCCGACTGCTATTCGATTCGTTACTTTAACACCTATATGGTTTAATGCTTGCGCTATATAGGCACTATTTGTGTCAATTACTTGACCTATTAATAATTCGTCTCCTATAGTAATAATGGTAGCCTGTGTCCGGTTCATTCAATTAAGTTGAGGTGCAAAGTAAGCCAAAATTGAGCGCTTTAACTAAAATAGGGGGCTAGTTTTTGTTTCAAAAATTCAGGCATGTTAACCTTATTACCCAATTTATTATCCATAAAATATAACTTAACTACACCAATTGTTAGCAGTTTACCGTCTTCATTAAATATTTCTTGGTCAAATTGAATTTTATGGTCTGTAGGAAGGGTTTTAATCATGGTTTTCATGGTTAATAAGTCATCGTATTTAGCAGGGCGCAAATATTTAATATTTAGCTCCACTACAGGAAGCATTATACCCATTTCTTCAATTTCCTTATAGCTAATACCTAATGCTCTTAAGCTTTCCACTCTAGCCACTTCAAAATACTGCGCATAGTTACCATAGTATACCACATTCATTGGATCGGCTTCTGCATACCTTACTCGGACATTTGACAGGTGTTCGTACATAGTTGAATTTTTATAAAAAAGTTAATTATTGCGCTTGTTGACAAATTTACGAATGAAATCTGTTTTTCCACAATAAGATACTTTAACAAGGCGTTCTATAAACAGGGCGTAAATTTATAATATTATTAAACAAGGTATATTATGCTAACATATAGCAAGGGGCTTTTCGCAATAATTCTTACTATTTTTTACTTTACCCCAGCTTTCACCCAAACTAATGCAAAGGAAGCAGAAGAAGCTGCTGTGCTTCAAAAAGGAGTGGGCTACCTAAAGAATGGGGATACAATTGCTGCCTATCAATATTTTCAGACTATTTATGCTGTTTCAGGTCATAATGAAGACGCTAATTACTACTATCTAATGCTTTCCTTAGTATTAGATAAACCCTATGCAGAAACCCTAACAAATAAATGGCTGGCAGAAAGTGACAATAGAATTTATAATTCAAGGTTAAGCTATTATTTAGGTAAGTTTTATTTTAGACATCAATTAGCGAACCCTGCAATAAATGCCTATAATAAAGTAAGTATAGATGATTTAAGCAATGAAGAAATTGGATTAATGAAATTTGAACAAGCTTATTTATATTTCAAAAATGGTGATTGGGAAAATGCAGTTAACTTATTAAACAACGTAAGGCAAATAAAAGGACAAATTTATTATTATGATGCTAACTACTACGCTGGTTTTATAGCATTACAACAAAAGAATTTCACTTTAGCAATGGATTGTTTTAAAATAGCTTCACAAAGCACATCCTATAATACGTTAACACCATTTTATATTAGCCAGTTACATTATTTAATGGGTGACATTGACGCTGCAATATTAAATTGCGATAATGCTTTAGCAATAGGGAATCAGTTTTATAAATCAGATTTAGAACAGCTACTTGGTCATTTATTATTTGATAAGAAAGAATATGCACGTGCCTTGCCTTACCTAGAAAATTTTGTTGCGGCTAAAACTAGTGTAGATTTTCAAGATTTATACCAACTATCTTTTTGTTATTTCGAAGCGCAGCAATGGGAAAAGGCGATAAATGGTTTTAAACAATTAGCCAATGTAGAGGATTCACTTGGTCAAAATAGCATGTATTTACTAGCCACTAGTTATTTAAAAGTAAATAATTTAATTGGCGCAAGAAATGCATTTTTATTATGTGCTACTAAAAGCCAAAATTTATCACAAAAGGAAGTTTCGTCCTTTAATTATGGTAAATTAAGTGCAGCATTAAAGGAATATAGTGCTGCAATTAGTGCTTTAGATAAATTCATGGAAAGTTATCCGTCTTCTGTTTATATGGACGAAGCCAAAGCATTGTGGGTGACTTCACTTAGTTTAAATAATAATTTTGTACAAGCTTTAGAAGCTTACCAGAGTATAGAAAATCCAAGCGCACCTTTAATGCTTGTTTATCCTACAATTTTATATGGTCGCGCTTGCTTGTATTTGAACGAAGGGCAGACGGATAAAGCATTTGAACTATTTAAAAAAGCATATACAACACCTTACAATGGAAAAGTTATTGCATTAACTAGTTTTTGGCTAGGAGAATTAGCCTATAAATTAGGTAGGATTGAAGAATCCATAACTTATTTAGAACAGTATTTGGCAATCCCCATTGAACAAGGGGAAGCTTCAATGCAGCATGCAAATTATAGTTTAGGGTATGCCTATTTAAAGTTGGGCGCCTACCAAAAAGCAATCCCTATTTTTAATAAGGTATTGACAGGGACCATTCCCATGAATTATGAAAAATACCAAAAGGACGCTTTTACAAGAACTGCTGACTGCCAAATGATGCTAAAGAATTTTAAGCCTGCTTTATTAGCCTATCAAAAGATAATTGATTTCGGATGGGATAATATTGACTATGCAACTTTACAAAAATCAATATTATTGGGTGGCCTTGGGAAAACAAAAGAAAAAATAAATTTATTAACTGAATTTACAAATGACTATGCTAATTCAACCTATATAAATGATGCTAGAATTGAATTAGCAGATACTTATGTTAGTCAAGAAAATTTTCAACTTGCAATTGCTCCTTTATCGCAAGTATTATTGAATAAAAATGCCAATGCTTTTTACCCTCAAGCATTTTATAAGCTAGGTATTGTTTATTTCAATCTGGATAAAAATGAAATGGCCTTAAATACTTTTAACGACTTATTTAAAGCTTATCCTAATGCCGCAGAGAGTGAAAATTCAATTGAATTTGTTAGAAATATTTATGTTGAAAACCAAACACCAGAATTATTCGTTCAGTTTATGAATGAAAATAACAAACCCTTGTCGACAAATGAACAAGATTCTCTAGTGTTTAGGTCGGCCATGTTGAAATATGAACAAAAGAAATATTCAGAAGCTGCAATTGGTTTCGTTAAATATAACCAACTATTCCCAGCAGGAACCAACCAGTTAGAAGCGAACTATTTAATTGCTGAAATTGCTTATGCACAGCAACAATTTGATTCCGCTGCAGTCTATTTTGCTAAAGTCGCCGACCAAATGCCAAATAAATATGCAGAACGTGCTGCATTAGTAGCTGCTAGGCTCTATTATTTTAATTTTAAAGCTTTTGACAAAGCCGAATTATATTTTAATTTATTAAGCAAAAGTGCTACACAGCAAGAAAATAAATTAGAAGCAAATAGGGGATTACTTCGTTGTCAATATAAATTACAAAAGTGGACAGAAAGTGCCTTCGTCGCCGAATCCATATTGAATGAAAAATCAAGTGCGGATGACGATATTTTAATGGCAAACATGATTCTTTACAATAATGCATTAATTGCAAAGGATACTGCTAAAGCAATTTTTATCTTAAATAAGGTTATTAAGTCCGCACCTTCTTCCTACACAGCCGAGGCACACTATAATCTCGCAAAAATCCAATACGAACAATCACAATTTGCTATCGCCGAAAAAACCTCATTCGAAATGTTAAAGAAGCAAGCTTCTTTTGAATATTGGATCACGAAAGTATATATATTATTAGGTGATATTTATTTAGCACAAAAAGATAATTTTAATGCCATAGCCACTTATAAAAGTGTTGCTGAAAATGCCAATTTCGATGAACTTAAGCAAATAGCTACCGATAAACTTACTGCATTACAATTGTTAGATCAAAATAACGTGAAATAGAAAAAATAATTAATTATGAAGTCCTTATATAAATATATCTTTTTACTTTTCATGTTATGCTACTTCAACAATGAGGTAATTGCTAAACAAAAGTCCAATAAGTCAGCTCAAGGTGTTAAACAAGTAAAAAAGGTTGGAACAAAAAAGAAAAAGTCTAAACAAACTAAAAAGAAAAAGTCTAAACAAACTAAAAAGAAAAAGTCCAAAATATCTAAAAAATCGGCTAAATCAAAAACTGCTACTAATGCAGAAAAAAATAAAGTTGGATATAACACCATAAAACTTGCAGATTTAGCTGAAGTAGTGTCCACTCCAGTGTCAAATTCAAACCCGGAGCAAGTACCCGAAAAAACAATTACTATTATATCGGCTTTTAAACCCCAATTGAAAAATGTTGCTAAAATGAATTTTGGCAACGCTTCATTTACAAACGACACCTCAACACTTTCATTAAACTACCAAGTGCCAAGTCAGAATTTAACTTTTCAATATAAACCAATTTCCTTAGTACCTAGAGCTATTAAACTTGTTAAATCTATAGCTTCCACTAAATCGGGTCAACTCACATTAGGGTATGGTAATTTTTACCAAACTGTTGCTGATTTTAACTATAGTATCTTTACTGCAAAGGAACACACTCACACTATTAGTGGAAGGTATGAAGCTTATCAAGGCTTACACCATTTACAAAAAGCGAATAAGGAAGCATTAAAATATATAGGCGATTTCAAATTGGATTCGGTAAATCATTTACAGGCACAAGTTTTTTACAATAACTTCAATCGCTACAGATATGGCCAAGTATCCGATACTTCTATTTTGCCTATTAATAATTTTTTACAAAAAAGTACAATTATTGGCGCAAGTGTAAGTTGGCTTAATTTCAATACCAATAATAAATTAGTTACGTTAAAGCCAACATTAGCTTTTGACCACTTTATTGGTGAATCCAAAGAAACTAATACTTCTATTGAATTTGTAAACCCTATGTTTTTCACTATTAATCCCTCACTTAAAGTTAATTTTGATATGGCCTATAGTTATAGTACTTATCAATCTCTTGCTTTTGCAAAAAAGCATAATGATATATTAAGATTTGACCCTTCTATTGAAGTAAATTTATGGAAAGCAAATTTCTTAATAGGGGTTAGTCCTACAATTGCTAATGGGGCTTACACAATGAATCCTAATATCTTATTTAAGAAAAAATTAAAGGATACGAATTATGTAGTTATAGCTGGATGGAACACAACGTATAAAATAAATAAGTTTCGGGATTTAGAATTATACAACCCCTGGATTGAAGCACCAAGTGATTTAAAAAACACTATTAAAGAAGCAAAATTTGTGGAACTACTTATTAGTGCTTCAAAAAAGCTTGAATATAGAATAGGTATTGAATTTAACGATTATAAGCAATTGCCTTTCTTCAATAAAATGCAACTTCCAGTTGACAAAGCTTCAATTGGCCTATTATATGAAACTATTTTTGAACAAAGGGCTAAAACACTCGAATTAGTTGCAAAAGCACGTTACCAAATAAGTGACAAATTACTCATTACGGGGAAGCTTAATTATACCCAGTTTAACTCAATTCGAATTAATAGTAAGCCATGGGGTATATCACCACTTAACGTTGATATGAATATGACCTGGGAAGCTACTAGTAAATTATCCATTGATGCGAATGCACAATATTGGTCTGGAGCTACTTTCTCTAACGAGGCAAATGGATTGCGTACCTTGAAAAACACTTTTGTATTGAATGCCGGTTTAAATTACAAAGTAAGTCCAAAATGGAATTTTTGGGTTAAAGGAGATAATTTATCCGACAAACCGTATGAAAGATGGGCAGATTATCCATCCTTAGGCGTTCAATTAAAGGCTGGAATCGTATATTCGTTCCGACAATAATACTATGATAAAAAGTTTAGAACAATATTTTATACAATTCGGACATTTAGATTTCCCAAATGTAGGGTCATTAAAATGGTATAAGAAAGAAGCGAATTGGCAAGATGGCAAGTTAACTGCACCGGTTGAAGAAATTGTATTTGACATACAAGTAACAAAACCATCAAAAGTTTTCTATAATTTTTTAGCTGATGCACTTAATACCTCAAATGAACAAGCTATTATTCAATATGAGCAGTTTTTGCACAAGTTCATAGAAAATGGCGAGCCAATAGTAATCGGGAATTTGGGAATATTAAATAACCAGGATAATAATTTTACCTGGGAAACAAAATTTATAGCTTCTGATTATTATGCCGATATTAATTTAGGTACTATTTCACTCTCAGACAATGCTATTGATAAATCACATAATTTAAAGAAAGACAACTGGATTTTATGGGCAATACTTTTATTAGTCATCGCTTCAATTGCAATCCTTTTTAAATATTTATAATATGTCATCTACTGAACAGCCATTCCCTCCATGTCCTGTTTGTAATAAAGCAGTTATTTCATTTTCAATACATAGTAAAGATTACTCTTTAACTGCAAATGATTTTGACATTATTGAATGTAAAAACTGTAGTTTAAGGTATACTTTCCCAATGCCTTCGAAAGAGGCTATAGGCCCTTACTATGACTTTCCTGAATACATTTCACATACTGATGTAAAAGTTGGTTGGATGAATAAAATTTACCATAAAGTCAGAACGTTCACGTTACATGAGAAAACAAATTGGATACAATCTTTATTTACTGGACACAAGGGTCAAATATTAGAGTTAGGAGCCGGTACAGGTGCTTTTGCACATGCTATGAAAATTAAGGGTTGGAGTGTTACTGCTTTAGAACCTGATGCAGCAAGTAGGCAAAGATGCTTAGACACTTATGGTATTCAATTACAGCCTATCGAAAATTTGTATACATTGTCCGAAAAAAAGTTCGAGGTAATCACTTTGTGGCATGTACTTGAGCATGTACACGATTTGAAAGACTATTTCCAAGCATTTTCTAAATTACTAAAACCTAACGGCAGATTAATTATTGCAGTACCCAACTATACTAGTTACGACGCTTTTTTTTATAAAAAATATTGGGCTGCATATGATGTGCCACGACATTTGTATCATTTTTCACCGGCAGCAATGAATGCTTTAGTGAAACAATTCAACATGCAAATTGTGGAATATAAACCAATGTGGTTTGATAGTTTTTATGTTAGTTTATTAAGCGAAAAATATAAAAAATCAGGTGCTTTGGGAGTTGCTCGTGCCTTAATTATTGGCTGTATTTCGAATATTAAAGCTTTAAGTAACCCTAAAAAAGCGAGTTCCCTTATTTATCAGATAAAAAAACTTAGCTAGTATTTTTATCTCAACTTCAATTCTAGCATTACTGGCCAACATTTTCCAGTAACAAAAAAGGTATTAGTTTCTTTTTTATAGGCAATTCCATTTAACACATAACCGGGATTAATTGCCCTCGGATCGTTCATTACATTCACTTTTGGAAGGATATTAGCTAAGTTAATACTTGCACTTATTTGTCCGGTAACAGGATCAATTACTACAATATCATCAGTTGTATATATATTATTGGGTTCATAAATATTTGCATATATTTTCCCATTGGCATATTCTAATTCATTTATATAATTTACATACCCACTGCTATTAAATACGCCTAATGTTTTTTTAATGTTAAAAGTAGAGGGGTCAACAAAGTACATATTACTACTCCCTGTAGATACAATGATAGCCGTATCATTATGCGTTAATCCCCATCCTTCATATGGCCAATAAAATTCATTAACTAGTTTTAATGTTTTTTCATCGTATACTAAAACCTTATGTTCTTTCCAGGTGAGTTGATAAATTTTCCCTCCAAATAGGGTAGTGCCTTCTCCGAAATATTGTTTATCTAATTCAATTTTCTTCCCAACTTGTGCCATGTTGGTATCTAGCATATGAAGTATGCTTTCCCCATAATTACCGGTACTTTCAATTAGTTTATGCCCATTCCATTCTAAGCCCTGAGTATAGCTAGTAACGTCATGTGGGTATACTTTTACTACCTCATAATTCACATTTACTGGTGCACTTACACTAGTAGCTGAAGTGTTTTCTTCAGTGCTCGCATTATTATTACAAGCAATTACAAACAAACAAACAATAAGTGATGCGTAATTTTTCATACATTATACATTAAAACGGAAATGCATTACATCGCCGTCTTTTACAATATATTCTTTTCCTTCAATTCTTAATTTACCATTATCCCTACAAGCTGCTTCACTTTTGTATTTAATAAAATCCTCAAAAGCAATTACTTCGGCTTTGATAAACCCTTTTTCAAAATCGGTATGAATCACACTCGCTGCTTGTGGTGCTTTCCAGCCATGTTCAATAGTCCAAGCGCGCACTTCTTGCACACCTGCAGTGAAATAGGTTTCAAGTTTTAATAATTTATACGCAGATTGAATTAATCTGTTCAAAGCAGGTTCTGTCATTTTATATTCTTCCATGAACATTGCTTTGTCGGTAGGATCTTCCATCTCGGCAATCTCTGCTTCAATATTGTTACACATAATAATAACCTGAGCGCCTTCGGCTTTAGCCATATCAGCTAACATGTCAGAATATTTATTTCCCGTATGCATCGAAGCTTCGTCTACATTTGCAACATACATTACTGGTTTTTCAGTCAATAAAAATATATCCGCAATGGCTGCGCCATCCTCCTTAGACAAATCTAATGAACGAATACTTTTACCTTGTTCTAAATGGGCTTTGCATTTTTGTAATACTTCTAATTCTACTTTGGCTTTAGGATCTGTTTTTGCCATCTTCTCACTACGTTGCATTTTTTTCTCTACACTATCCAAATCTTTCAATTGTAATTCTGTCTCAATAATTTCCTTATCTGAAATAGGGTTTATGGCACCTTCTTCTCTTAATACGTTTTCGTCTTCAAAACAACGAATCACATGAATAATTGCACTTACTTCACGTATATTGGCTAAGAATTTATTTCCTAATCCTTCTCCTTTACTTGCGCCTTTAACCAATCCAGCTATATCCACAATTTCTAACTGAGTAGGGACAATTCTTGTTGGGTTAATTAGTTCTGCTAATTGATGCATTCTAATATCTGGCACATCCACCAAACCTATATTGGGTTCGATAGTACAGAAACGATAATTACTCGCTTGTGCTTTTGCACTTATACTAACCGCGTTAAACAAAGTTGATTTTCCTACGTTGGGTAATCCCACAATTCCTGCCTGTAAAGCCATAATATGAATAGTTTTAAGACCGCAAAAATACAATTCTAAACGCAAAATTGTCTATATTAGATCCATAAAGAATAAGATATGGCGTTGAATATCATTTGGATAGCATTTTTTGTGATTGCATTCGTAATTGCTCTGTTTAAGTTAGTATTTCTAGGAGATACCGAAATCTTTAAATTACTGGCTGATGGCTTATTTGACTCAGCTAAATCCTCGGTAATTGACGTAGCCTTCCCTTTGGCAGGCACCATGGTATTTTTCCTAGGTTTAATGAATATTGCCGAAAAAGCAGGGGCAATTCGCAAATTAGCCACTTGGATGAATCCCTTTTTAAGCCGCTTATTCCCCGAAGTACCGGCTAATCACCCAGCCATGGGGCAAATGGTAATGAATTTTAGTGCCAATATGTTGGGTTTAGATAATGCCGCCACTCCTTTTGGGCTAAAAGCTATGGAAAGTTTACAAAGTTTAAACCCCGACAAAGAAAAGGCGACTAATGCTCAAATCATGTTTTTGGTGTTACACACTAGTGGACTAACTATTATCCCTTTAACCATCATTTCCTATAGGCTAGCGGCAGGTTCTCAGGATGCTGCTAGTATATTTATTCCTTGCGTACTTGCTACAATTGGTACTACACTCGCTTCTATATTAATGGTGGGTGCTTATCAAAAATTAAAATGGGATAGGGTACTTATAGGTTGGATAGCTGCATTAGTGCTGATAATGGGAGGGGTACTTTTAGGGGTAAATAGTTTGGGGCCCATCCAAAAAGAGTTGTTTTCGAAAGTTGCTGGAAGTAGTTTATTAATGGCTATTGTCATAATAATAATAATCGGGGGTGCTTATAAAAAAGTAGCTGTTTTTGATGCTTTTATAGAAGGCGCGAAAGGTGGCTTTGATATTATTTTTAAAATCATTCCTTATTTAGTTGCAATGCTGGTTGCCATCCGTGTTTTTAGAGACAGCGGAGCAATGACCTATATCCTTAATGGAATAGTGTACTTAATACAATTAACTGGTATAAATACTGAATTTGTAGGTGCTTTACCGGTTGCCATTATGAAACCTTTAAGTGGTAGTGGCGCAAGAGGTATGATGTTAGATATATTCCAAACACAAGGCCCTGATTCCTTTGTGGGCAAACTAGCTTCCATTTTTCAGGGATCGGCAGATACTACCTTTTATATTATTGCTTTGTATTTTGGTAGTGTAGGGATTAAGAAAATAAGGTATGCATTATGGGCTGGAATTTTTGCAGATTTAATTGGAGTAGTTATTGCCATATTAATTGGCTACACCTTCTTCAAATAATAAAGCATTCAGTTTTATTGAATGCTTTTAAGTATTATATTTTAGTGTTTTATAATTGTATTAATTCGTTATAGGCCCAGACTCATTTTCATTACTTCTTCCCATTCCGTATCAGTTACTGGCTGTACCGACAGGCGGCCCATTTTAACTAAAGCCATATTAGTCAAGTTTGTGTTAGCTTTTACGTCCGCTAATTTAACGGGTGTTTTTAATTTTTTCAAGGGAGCAAAATCAACTGCTAGCCATGCTGTTTCCTCGGTAGTAGGATCCTGGTAGGATTCTTTTACTACTTTAGCAATTCCTACAATTTCCATTCCTTCGTTACTATGGTACCAAAATGCTAAGTCCCCCTTTTTCATTGCCCTTAAATTATTCCTTGCTTGGTAATTTCTTACTCCGTCCCAAAATGTTTTTTTATCCTTATTAAACTGCTCCCAAGAATATTTAAAGGGTTCCGATTTGATTAGCCAGTATGCCATAAAAAGTAAAATAAATAATTATAAAAAATAGGTTGTGTTAGTACCCGCTTGCTAATACATCTGCTAAATGCAACACCTTAATAGCTTGGCCATTAAAATTAATTCTGCCGTCTAAATGCATCAAACAACTCATGTCGGTGCTCACAATATATTCAGCTTGCGTTGCAAGGGCATTGTCAATTTTTTGATCAGCCATTGCTACACTAATTGCATCAAATTTCACAGCGAAGCTTCCTCCAAAACCACAGCACACAGTTGTATCATTCATTTCAATAATTTCAATACCCTGAACAGCTTGTAATAGTTTTCTAGGTTCTTCTTTAATAGTACACTCTCTTAATGCAGCACAACTATCATGATAAGTAACTTTGCCATTAAAGCTTGCGCCTAAATCGGTTACGTTTAAAATTTTGACTAAAAATTCAGAAAGTTCAAACATTCGGTTGGCTGCTTTTTTAGCAGGACTTTGGAAAGCATTATTTTCGAAAAGTTTTCCGTAATTGTTTCTAACAAATCCAGCACAGCTAGCACTTGGGCTAACAATATAATCCGATCCATCAAAATCTTGTACAAACTTTGTACATACATCTTTTGATTCTCCCCAAAATCCTGCATTAAATGCAGGTTGGCCACAACAGGTTTGTTGATCATTGTACTTAACTGTACATCCTGCTTTTTCTAACACTTTTATGGTATTATAAGCAACTTGTGGGTATAGTTGGTCAATAAAACAAGGTATAAATAATTGTACGATCATAGTCAAAAATACGAATTGTATATAAAAAACAAACATAAACAAAAAAGGCATTCTCAACAAAATGTAAAGAATGCCTTTTTAAAATAGTATGTGGTAGGTTAGGGCTGTACTTGTAGTCGATAAATATACTTATCTGCCATAAAAC
>CAJATB010000125.1 GCA_903944755.1 uncultured Bacteroidota bacterium | reverse complement strand
TTCTTTCAAAATTGTTTCAAAAACAGCGTACTCGTCAATAGCATTTTGCATAATTGGTGCTCCTAAATAATTTAATGGTTCCCAATATTTTTCGATGTGCGGTTGATTTATAAAAGCAGCTGTAGCCGTTTTTATAAAAATAGATTTCAATTTTCCGTATTCAGAATGTGCAGACATTTAATTAAGTTTTATTTAGAATAGTATTAATTTATTTAGGTAATTGCTTGTCGTGGTCTCGCTTCCAAATGGCCCATACATAAATAGGCACCGAGGACATGGATAATAAAAAGCCCCAATAAACAGTTTCTTGTCCCGACCCAATGATCATCCACATTGAAAATAAAAACGCAGTACTAGCTAGTAGTATTGCCCAAACAAATGACATTTTAGTTTTAAAGGCATGTTGTAAACGAAGTACCATATAGGCTGCTGTGCAAAACAAATAAGGAATTAAAACAGTTAAGGTAGAAAGTAATATTAAAAATTTAAACTGCGCAACTAAGCCTTTGGAATAATTCATACACATAAATACAGAAACAAATACACTAGAAATAGCTATGCCAATAACTGGAACCCCTTTGCTATTTTTTTTGGCAAAAATGGCCGGGAATAGTTTATCCTTTGCAATTGCATAAGGTACTTGTCCTTGAATTAGAATAAACCCGTTTAAAGCACCAAATGCAGCAATAGCAACACCTGCACTTACCCAATACTGTGCGCCGTTCCCAAATATTAAAATTGCAGCGTCTGCAAACGGAGTTACAGATTGTTGTAACTGATGCGCAGGAATCATACCCATTACACTAATGGTACTAAGAATATAAACAAAAGTTGCAACAAGTGTTCCCAATATTGTTGCACGCGCAATTGTTTTTTCGGGATTGCTTACACTTCCTGAAGGAATGGTGGCACATTCTATACCAAGAAATGCAAAAAAAGTTAAAGTAGTGGTTGCGGTAATTGCTTCAAAAGTGGAACTGCCACTTGTATTGAATGGAAGAAAATTTTGTAATTTAATATAAAATAATCCTACAACACCAATAAGCACCAAAGGAACTATTTTTAAAATAGTCGTTACAAGTTGTAATTTGCCAGAGGTTAAAATTCCTAAAGAGTTTATCCAAGTTAAAAACCAAATAGTACCAAGCCCAGTTGCTACTGCTAATAATGTATTGGTTGCAAGTGCCGGAATGAAGGTGCTTAAGGCACTAATAAAAGAAACAGTGATAGCAGCATTGGTACACCATACAGAAACCAAATAACCCCAAGCAACTAAAAACCCAGCAAAATCACCTAATCCTTTTTGAGAATACGCATAAGGGCCGCCATCAGCAGCAGGGAGTAGCTTACTTAAATGAGCAAAGACCTTCGCTAATAAAAAAGCCCCAATAGCAGAACAAACCCAACCTATTAAACTAATTCCTCCAAAACTAGCAAGTGTTGAGGGCATTAAAAAAACGCCTGCGCCAATCATATTGCCCACCACTAATGAGGTGCTTGTCCATAAGCCTAATTTGTTCTTGTCATGCATCCTGTTAAGATAGGAAAAAAAATCTATTGTACTAATTTAGAGGCAACTAAGCTCGTTTTTTCTTAAATTCAAGTATCATAAAAACACAATGAGAAAAATAACAAAAGAAGCCATAGAACAGGCTGAGCAAATCATTAAGCCCTATATACATAGAACACCTGTTATGACTAATAAAAGCATAAATGAATTATCAGGTATTGATTTCTATTTCAAATGTGAGAATTTTCAAAAAATTGGGGCATTTAAAATTAGAGGAGGGATGCATGCAACTTTACAGTTAACGCCTGAGCAATTATTAAATGGCGTTGCCACACATTCTTCGGGAAATCATGCACAGGCTTTAGCTTATGCAGGAAAAATATTAGGCATAAAAGCATACATAGTAATGCCTAAATCATCACCTCAAGTAAAAGTTGATGCAGTAAGAGGGTACGGTGCTGATGTAATAATATGCGAGGCCAACCAAATAGCACGTGAAGAAACACTAAAGCAGGTGGTTGAAAAAACTGGTGCCACCTTTATTCACCCTTTTGATAATGACGATGTAATAACTGGGCAGGCTACTTGCTTAAAAGAATTTTTAGAAGAAGTGCCAGCACTCGATGCGGTGCTTGCGCCTGTTGGTGGCGGGGGTATGCTATCAGGTACCTGTTTGGCGGCACACTATTTTAAACCAGGCTTGAAAGTATATGGAGGAGAACCAGAAGGAGCTGCAGATGCAGTGTTAAGTATAAAATCGGGCAAAGTGGAGAAAGCTCCGTTTATTAATACCATTGCCGATGGTTTAATGACAACACTAAGCGAAAGGACTTTGGCTATTATTAAAGAACATGTAACCGATATATTATTAGTATCCGATGAAGAAATAAAAGCAGCCTTACGTTTGATATATGAAAGAATGAAAATTATTGTAGAACCTAGCTGCGTTGTACCTTTTGCTGCCGCACTAAAAAACCCAGCTTTGTTTAAAGGGAAAAAAGTGGGTATCATATTATCAGGAGGAAATGTAGATATTACAAAATTTGGGGACTGGTTCCCACCAACAGGCTTAACCATACATTAAAAAAATAGTTATTTTTATGTGCCAATAACTGAAGAATCCAGTAAAGGAATATTCGATTGGGGAAATTATTGCAATAAAATAAACCAAAAAAAATCTAGCTATTTTAAACTCATGTAGTCTTGTAAATGTTCGATTAGCTTTTTCTGAGATTCAATAGTGTGTTTTATAATATCACTCTGACTAATAATATTATATAAGCTGTTATTTTCAAATATGGGCAGGTACCTTAAACTTTTTTCTGCCATAAGTAAACTACAATGATCAACCGTGTCGGTTGTTTTTAAATGTGGCAAATCGGTAGCCATCACTTCTTCCACCGAAGTATTATTTGAAGCCCTTCCCTCAAGTACCACTTTTCGTGCATAATCCCTTTCGGTAAAAATGCCCACATATTGGTCGTCTTTCATTACTATTAAACAGCCTATATTAGCTGCCGCCATAATTTTTAAGGCATCAATAATAGGCGTTACGTTAGAAACGGTGATTAATTTTCTATTCTTGGAACTGATTAAATCTTTTACTGTTGGCATGGTGTTGATTTTGAGGATTTAAAAATAGGCTTATCCTAATTTAACACTTTTTCCGTTACCAACAATTCATGCATCAATTCTTTAACCTTGTCTTTTAACAAAGGAATAATTGCTTCAATTTCAGGAGTTAGTATAATGCCTTGCTGTTGAATACTTTCGATACTGACTACAAATAAATCTATAACAGGCATAGTACCTAATATTTGTAAAGCGTTCACTAAGTCCTTCATGCCAATGTCATGTGTGCTCATAGCTTGTGGGAAATCCATCGAAAACTTAGGCTTTATTTTTCGAATGGTTCCAACTGGGTTCGTATCTAATGTTGCATCAATTAATATTACATTAGGGTAACTTTCAAAATATTCTAATAAATGAAACCCTCCTGTACCACCGTCTACTACATCAACACCTTCAGGCAAAACTTCCAATGCAAGCCTTTCAGCAAGGTGAACACCTATGCCTTCATCGCCCATTAAATAATTACCAATTCCTAGAATTAGGATCTTGTTTTTTGGATCTTTCACTAATTAATGCTTTTTACGTGGGTTAGGTGTATGGTATTTCTTTTCTTCAAAAACTTCTTCTTCAATAAATTTCCATCCGCCACCCATGCTACTTATTTCTCCTCGGCCTTCCACATAATCATGATAGAATACTAAGTAAACATGCACTACTGCAAACAGAATAAAAAACCACATTGTCCAGTGATGAATATCCCTTGTTAGCATGTCGCCTCCAAACATGGAAGGCACCCAGGCAAACATGCGAGGAAACCACCAACCACCCATGTCGGCATACAAACCAAATCCAGTTAAACATTGTATTGCAAATGCAATAAAAGTTAAAAAGTAAATAAATCCTGCCATGGCATTATGCCCAATACTTATATGATGTTGCTCTTTACCGTCTTTTTTCAACATCAAAATATCAATTTTAAATACATTCCACATTTCTGCAAAAAACCGTTTAGAAGTCGGAATGAATTGTTTCCAATTTGCATATTTATTTCCTGCAAAACCCCAATAGATGCGAAATAAGAAATTAAAAAAGAATAAATAGGCCGCAGCGAAATGAACGTAACGCACCCATCCCATAGTATACACTTGCGTGGCTTCTTTTTGACTCATTAACGCCAATGGATTATTGATATAAAACCCCGTAGCAATTAATGCAAGAATAACACCGGCGTTTAGCCAATGGTAAAATCGAACAGGCAATTCCCACACATACACTCTGCGCAGCCTTGGTAGGCGTAAATATTTATTATCCATAAATTACGATTTCGGTTTTAAAATGATTAATCACCCACTACACTCACGCGGCTAATGGTCTTTCCGTCTTCATCATACAAGTGCACGCTACAAGCCATACAAGGATCAAAGCTGTGAATAGTACGAATAATTTCCAACGGTTGTGTCTCGTCATGAACAGGCGTGTCAATCAACGCTGCTTCATAAGCACTCATTTGACCCTTTGCATCTCTTGGCGAAGCATTCCATGTAGTTGGAACTACTAATTGGTAATTGGCAATTTTTTCGTCTTTAATATTAATCCAATGTGCTAATGCGCCACGCGGTGCTTCGGCATGTCCAACTCCCAATGCTTCTTTTGGCCAAGTAGCAGGATCAAACTTGCTCATTTCTGCCATTCTTGTATCTCCCGCTTTAATGTTTGCAATTAAACTGTCATAAAATTCTAACGCCCAATCGGCTGCCAATACTGCTTCTAAACCTCTTGCAGCTGTTCGACCTAGGGTTGAAAATAATGCTGCAACTGGAACGTCTAAATCTTTTAAAGTTTTGTCCACAATAGCTTTGTATTCTTCTACCCCTTTTGCATAGCCCACCAAAACTCTCGCTAAAGGACCTACTTCCATTGCATTACCTTTCCACCTTGGTGTTTTTAAATAACTATATTCTTTAGAAGTATCTAAGTGTTCGAATGGAGGCTTAGGACCTGTGTAATTAATTTTACTTTCTCCTTTCCAAGGGTGCAAGCCTTTTGCTTTCCCACCTTCGCCTTCATAATCATACCAAGAATTAGTAATAAATTCTTGCACTTCATCTTCTTTTCTTAAATCAACTTCATACACTTTACTGATGTCTTTGTTTAAGATAGCACCAGATGGAAATTTATAAGAAGCGGTGTCTCTATATCCTTTAGTTGGTAAATCACCATATACTAAATAGTTACCTAAACCGCCGCCAATTGCACCCCAATCCTTGTAGAAGGAAGCGATTGCCATTAAATCCGGAATGTATACTTGGTTAATGAATTCTTTACCTTGTTTTAACAACTGGTGTATATAAGCTAAACGTTCTGCGTTAATACCACTTACATCATCAAGGTTAATAGAACAAGCCATTCCACCCACTAAGTAATTAGGGTGAGGGTTTTTACCGCCAAAAATTGCTTGTACTTTTACGATTTCTTTTTGCCAATCTAATGCTTCTAAATAGTGCGCTAAACCAATAAGGTTTACCTCGGCAGGTAATTTATAAGCAGGGTGTCCCCAATAACCATTCGCAAAAATACCTAGTTGACCACTTTCAACAAATTTTTGAATTCTTGTTTGGATGTCTGCAAAATAACCAGGAGAACTCTTTGGCCATTTTGAAATAGACTGTGCTAATTCAGACGTTTTTTTAGGGTCTGCTTTTAAAGCAGCAACTACATCCACCCAGTCCATCGCATGTAAATGATAAAAATGCACAACGTGGTCATGCATATACAAAACACAGTGCATTAAGTTTCTTACAAGTTCCGCATTAGGGGGAACTTCAATACCCAAAGCATCTTCTACACATCTAACAGATGTTAAAGAATGCGTTGAAGTACAAACTCCACAAACACGCCCTACGAAAGCCCATGCATCACGTGGATCACGTCCGCGTAATATTTCTTCTAGCAAACGCACCATGGTGCCACTGCTATAAGCGTCTACAATTTTGCCATTTTCAATATCTGCTTCAACACGTAAGTGACCTTCAATTCGGGTTACGGGATCAACTACTATTCTTTTACTCATAAAATTAATTAAGGAGGTGGATTAATTAAGAAGGCAATTCGTGTTCGCTTGCTTTGCCTTCGGTTTCTAAATCGTGAATACTTTTTTGCTTGCCAATGTTAGTTGCTACTGCATGACCTGCAACTGCTACTAAAGTGGCACCTAGTGCTACCTTACCAATGGTATCCGCATCAGATTCAATACCAAAACCAGCAAAAGCAGAAGCACGGTCGTATAGCCTACCATTATCCCAGAAATTTTCTTCACTACAACCAATACATCCATGACCTGATTGTATTGGGAAACTCACTCCACCATTCCATTTCATAACACCACATGCATTGTAAGTACTTGGTCCTTTACAACCAACCTTATATAAACAATAGCCTTTTTTAGCATTTTCATCGTCAAAGGTTTCAACGAATAAACCTGCATCAAAATAAGGACGACGATAACAACTATCGTGAACTCTCTTGCTATAGAAAGCTTTTGGACGACCCACTCTATCTAATTCAGGGATAGTTCCAAAAGTGAGTAAATGAACAATTACGCCAGCCATCACCTCGCCTATTGGAGGACAACCCGGCACTTTAATAATTGGCTTACCCTTTATTAATTTATGAATGGGTGTTGCTTGAGTAGGATTTGGTTTAGCACTTTGTACACAACCATTGCTAGCACAGCTTCCCCATGCGATAATTGCTTTTGCATCTGCAGCGGATTCTTCTAAAATATGCATGGATGTTTTACCACCAATCATACAATAAACGCCATCAGCAGCTACAGGTACACTTCCTTCAACACAAAGGATATATTCACCTTTGTATTTTTTCATGGTATCCTTAAGCGACTTTTCAGCTTGTGCACCAGAAGCGGCCATAAGCGTTTCAGTATAGTCAAGTGATACCATATCTAATAAGATGTCAGCCACCATTGGGTGGGAGGAGCGAATAAAACTTTCGCTACAACAAGTACATTCTTGGAAGTGCAACCAAATAATTGGAATGCGAGACTTGGTTTCCATTGCTTTTGCAACTTGTCCAATGGCTGACTTTTCCAAGCCAATAAAGGCTGCCATCATACTTGCAAACTTCATGAAATCGCGGCGATCGTATCCTTTACGTATAACCTCTTCGTAATAAGTAGGTTGTTTTTTGACTTCGAGCATTTCGTTATCCATGCTGAAAAATTTAAAGGTGAATATTTGTTAATTCGACCACTAATGTAGATACCTATAATAACTGCATGGCTGATAAATATCATAGTTGGATATGATAGTAGTCATAAATCTATTTTGCCAATGTTTCTAATATTGATACCTATAACTCTTAAATCAAATTTTTATGAAAAAGTTTATTGCCGTTACAATGATGATTTTTGTTACTTTTTTACCTGAACTATTAATGGCGCACCCAGGACACGAAGGGGATCATGGTGATTCAGGATATACTATCACTCACTATTTTACACAACCATCTCATATCATTGTTACTTTAGTTAGCATTGCAGCAGTTGTTGCTTTTGTACGCTATACTAAAAGAAGAACACAAAATAAATAAGTACTATGCACGAACTTTCCATTGTTATGAGCATTATTGAAATTGCCACTACACAAATGGAAGGCGCAGATGCTAGTGAAATTGAAGAAATTGAATTGGAGATTGGCGCATTAAGTGGCGTTGAAGAAAATTCATTTGAATTTGCTTGGAAACAAGCAGTCAGAAACACGCCGCTACAAAATGCTGTGCGAAAGATAAATCATATTGAAGGACTAGCAACTTGCTTGGATTGTATGATAGATTTTTCAATAACGCAATTATATGATGCCTGTCCGGTATGTGGCGGACATTTTTTAAATATTAAAAAAGGCAAAGAACTTAAAGTTAAAAGCCTCGTTGTAAATTAAGCGGGAAAATAATTTAAATTAAATTTTATGTGTGCAACTTGCGGATGTAGTGCCGATGGAAGTGTAACAATGCATATTCCAGGCCAAGAAAACAATCAAGATCATAATCACGGACACGACCATTCACATAGTCATGGAAAAAGAATTGTGGATGTAGAACAGGATATATTGCAACAAAATAATTTATTAGCTGAACGAAACAAAGGTTATTTTGATGCAAAAAATATACTTGCGTTAAATTTAGTAAGTTCACCTGGTTCGGGTAAGACCACCTTATTAGAGAAAACATTAACCGACCTAAAAGGGCAACTAACATTTGCAGTTATCGAAGGCGACCAACAAACTACTAATGACGCCGACCGCATTCACGCAACAGGAACGAAAGTTACACAAATCAATACAGGAAAGGGATGCCACCTAGATGCGCACATGGTATTACATGCAATACAGGGTATGAAACCAAAAAACGATTCTGTCTTATTTATTGAAAATGTAGGAAACTTAGTTTGTCCTGCAATGTTTGATTTAGGGGAAAAAGAAAGAGTGGTAATAATTAGTGTTACAGAAGGAGATGATAAGCCGTTAAAATACCCTGATATGTTTTTTACTTCCACCTTATGTATCATAAACAAAATCGACCTGCTTCCTTACGTACCGTTTAGTATAGAAAAGGTTAAAGAGAACGCAAAGAAAATTAATAGAAACTTACCTATTATTGAAGTTAGCTGCACCACCGGAGCCGGTTTACAAGAATGGTATGATTGGTTAAAGTCCAAAGTGCTAGCGCCAGAATTAGTATAAATGCATACTTTTTATATTCATATTAAAGGCCTTGTGCAGGGTGTGGGTTTTCGTCCACTTGTATGTAGGATAGCCAAAAACATGAACTTAACTGGATGCGTAAATAATGGCAATAACGGGGTGCATATTGAAATAAATGCAACTTTAAAAGTGGCGGAAGCATTCTTAAAAAATTTAATTATTGATGCCCCAGCAAATGCTATTATTACGCATGCTGAATTGAAACAAATTGAAAATAAACAATTTGTTGAATTTAGTATTTTGGTAAGTGAACACTTAAGCATTCCTGAGCTGATAATTCCCCCCGATTTTTCAATATGCTCGGATTGTAAGAAAGAAATTCAAACAGCTGGCAATAAAAGATATCATTACGCATTTACTACTTGTTTAGAATGCGGACCACGTTACTCAATTATTGAAAATTTACCGTACGACAGGGAATATACCACCATGAAAAAAATGGACATGTGTGTTAACTGTGAGCAGGAATACCATAATATAGAAGACAGGAGACATTATAGCCAAACAAATTCGTGCCCACATTGCGCTATACCAATGCATTTGTTCAATACGCCTAATTCTTGCCTTCATCATACCAGTGAAAGTATTATTCCTGAAGTTGTATTAGCCATTAAGGCGGGGAAGACTGTTGCAGTGAAAAATACCGGTGGTTATATTTTACTTTGTGACGCTACAAATAAAAATGCAATTCAAGTTTTAAGAAATAAAAAGAAAAGGCCTACTAAACCATTAGCAATATTGTATCCAAATGAAATAATGGCAAAAGGTGATGTTATAGTTCGCCCTACGGAAAGCAAGGAACTAAATTCAATTGTTGCCCCAATAGTTTTATGTAGTTTAAGAGAAAACCCAGCATCGGGCATTGAACCCGATATTATTGCACCAGCATTAGATAAGCTTGGTGTACTATTGCCAAGCTCCTCATTACTTTATTTAATAGCTTCCGAAATTAATAGGCCATTAGTAGCAACTAGTGGCAATATTAGCGGAGCCCCTATTATTTACGAAGACACTGCTGCTTTAGAAAATTTATTTGAAGTTGCCAACCTAGTACTAACATATGACCGAGTGATAGTAGCCCCTCAAGACGATAGTGTGATTCAAATCACGGAAAAGGGACAAAAAATAATATTGAGAAGAAGCCGTGGGTTAGCTCCAAATTATTACCCTAACCCATTTAACCATGTTAAGGAAAATATACTAGCAACAGGCGGTGAATTAAAGAGCGCTTTTGCTTATTCAGTCAATAACAATATATATATTAGTCAGTTCCTAGGAGACCAAGGCCATTTAGAATCTCAAGAAGCTTATGCCCACACTTTTAAGCACTTTCAAAAATTGTTTAAAGTCCTTCCCAAAAAAGTACTTATTGACTTACACCCTAACTATTTTGTTTCTGCTGCTGGAAAAGAAATTGGAGAAAAATTAAACGTGCCTGTAATAAAAATTCAACATCATAAAGCACATTTTGCTTCTGTTTTAGCTGAAAATAATTTATTGAACAAACAGGAATCCGTCCTTGGATTCATTTGGGATGGAACTGGATACGGAGAAGACGGTCAAATATGGGGTTCGGAATTATTTAGTTATAAAGAGGGTTATTTTTCTAGACTAGCGCATTTGGCATATTTCCCTGTGTTAGTAGGGGACAAAATGAGTAAAGAGCCCCGCTTATCTGCACTTAGTATATTAAAACAACTAAATGAAGAAGCGTTTATGAGAAAACAATTTACCACGCAGGAATGGCAATACTATTTACAGGTATTAGAAAATACAGCTGCTGTTTCGACAAGTAGTATGGGCCGTTTTTTAGATGCTATTGCTTGCATAATAGGGCTAAATGGTAAAACTAGTTTTGAAGGAGAAGCCTTAATGAAATTAGAATCAATAGCGCGAAACAGCTATGCGCATAAAGCTTATTATTCATTTACAATTGAAGGCGAACAAATACAATGGAATGAATTTATAAAGGAGTTGCTTTTAGATATTATAATGCATAAGGAACAAGCTTTTATTGCTAGAAAAGTGATAAATAGTTTAGTTGAGTTAATTGCTTTGTTAAGTGATAAATTCGGAGTCAACCAATTGGCTTTCAGTGGGGGTGTTTTTCAAAATGCGTTACTAGTTGACTTAATTATAGAAAAAATGAAGCAGCCCAAGGTTGTCTATTTTCAGAAGCAAGTAAGCCCGAACGACGAGGGAATTGCATTAGGTCAATTTGCTTATTATTTAAATGAAAGCAATGTTAATAATGACAAGATTGATATTGACAGAAAATCGAGTTCATTATTTACAGAGAAAGAATTAATAAATTTTTAAAATACTATTATATGTGTTTAGCAATACCTGGTAAATTATTAGCCATTACGGCACAGTTAGATGAAACATTTAGAACAGGGAAAGTTTCCTTTGGAGGCATTCAAAAGGAAGTAAATTTATTTATGGTGCCAGAAGCAAAAGTGGACGACTATGTATTAGTACATGTAGGAGTTGCTATTGGTGTTGTAGATGAGGAAGAAGCAAAACTCACCTTTAAATATTTAAAGGACATGGGAGAAGTGGAAGAATTAGAAATACCCATTATTTAATTAAGCGACTACTAAATTTAAGTGTATGAAATTTTTATCAGAATACAGAGACCCAGAATTAGTTACTTCTTATATTGAACAAATCCATCGGATCACAACTAAGCCTTGGACCTTAATGGAAATTTGTGGCGGACAAACACACAGTTTGGTTAAGAATGGTATTTTGGAAATGTTACCCGCCAAAATAACCATGGTTCATGGGCCAGGCTGCCCTGTTTGTGTTACTAGCGTAAGCGTAATTGACCAAGCCATTTATTTAGCCATGCAACCTAATGTAATTCTTTGTTCTTTTGGCGACATGTTACGCGTTCCAGGAAGTAAAAAAAGCTTGTTAGAAGCAAAGGCCGAGGGAGCCGATATTCGTATTTTATATTCGCCTTTGGAAGCAGTTCAATTGGCAAAATTAAATCCCGAAAAGGAGGTGGTGTTTTTTGCTGTAGGATTTGAAACCACCGCCCCTGCTAATGCATTAAGTGTTGTACATGCTGATCAAATGGGTATAAATAATTATAGCATTTTGGCCTCTCATGTTTTGGTACCTCCTGCTATGGAAGCCATCTTGGGGGATGACGAAAATAAAATTGATGCCTTTTTGGCTGCAGGACATGTTTGCACAATTATGGGTATTGACGAGTACTACCCAATTGCTGAAAAATACAAATGCCCAATGGTAGTAACAGGTTTTGAGCCCGTTGATTTATTACAAGGAATTTTAATGGCCGTGCAACAATTAGAAAATGGTGAATATAAGGTAGAAAACCAATATGCTAGAAGTGTACAACGCGAAGGAAACAAAATGGCTCAAGATACTATTCATAAAGTATTTGAGGTAAGTGATCGGGTTTGGAGAGGTATTGGAAATATTCCACAAAGTGGTTACGAGGTTAACGAACGGTACAAACAATACAATGCGCGTGTGAAATTTAATATTGATATCCCATTCGCCGAAGAAAACAAAGAATGTATCAGCGGAGAAATTATGAAGGGATTAAAAAAACCTAAGCAGTGTCCTAATTTTGGCACTAAGTGTAAGCCAGAACATCCACTTGGTGCGCCAATGGTTAGTAGTGAGGGGGCTTGCGCTGCCTATTACCATTATTCAGGGGTTTAAATAAAAATCTTCTACATTTTATTTGCTTGTTAAAAAATTTAAACTGCTACTATGTCAACCGATACTAAAATAAAAATGAACTTACAATGCCCAATGCCAAAATTTGATTTTGACGTAATTACTATGGGCCATGGAAGTGGTGGTTTGTTAACACATAAGTTTTTACAAAGCGGGGTATTCGATATTTTAAAAAACGACTTACTTGACCAGCAACATGACGGAGCCATTTTTGAATTACATGGCAAAATAGCATTTAGCACCGATAGCTATGTCATATCTCCTATCTTCTTCCCTGGAGGAAATATTGGCGACCTGGCAATAAACGGAACAGTGAATGATATTGCTATGTGTGGTGGAGAAGCAAAATATATGTCACTAGGTTTTATCATTGAAGAGGGCTTCACCATGAATGAATTTTGGGAAGTACTAGTTAGTATAAAAAATGCAGCTGATAAAGCAAATGTTAAAATAGTGACTGGTGATACAAAAGTGGTAGAAAAGGGGAAAGGGGATAAAATATTTATTAACACATCAGGCATTGGACTAATTCATCCAAAAGCAAACATACACCACAATAATATTGAAGAAGGGGATGTAGTTATTGTGAGTGGAAATATTGCCAATCATGGCATTGCGATTATGAGCCTAAGGCAAGGTATTGAATTCGAAACGACTATAGAAAGTGATACAGCAAATTTAAAGCATACAATTCTTGCCTTAATTGAAACATTCGGTAATGACATTAAATTTTTAAGAGACCCTACAAGAGGTGGCGTAGCGTCGGTTTTAAACGAAGTAGCTGAATTAACTCAATTAAGCTTTTACTTGGAGCAAAAACTCATTCCCTTAAACGAATCTGTCGAAGGGGCATGCGAGATGTTGGGACTGGACCCTTTATATGTAGCAAACGAGGGCTTATTTTTAGCTGTTGTAAAAAAAGAAATCGCCGCTAGTTTTCTTGAAAAATTAAAAGCGGATGAAAATGGAGTAAATGCCTCAATTATTGGCGAAGTCACTAAAACGCACCCGGGTAAAGTGATTATGAAAAGCAATATTGGAGGTAAAAGAGTAGTTAATTATTTAACGGGAGAACAACTTCCAAGAATTTGTTAGTTACAATACTTGTTCATTACTATACTATTAATGCAAGCCTATAACTTAAGCTTTTCGAAAAAGTATTGCTCATTCACTTCAACTACTTCCCCTGGCTGCATTGTCCCTAATTGTAACTCTTCAATAGACACGCGAATCAGTCTTAAACACTTGTGATGTACCGCTGCTACCATTTTTCGTACCTGATGGAATTTACCTTCTGTTAAACTAATAAGTAACCAAGTACTAATTACATTTTCATGCAAAGGTTTACCTGCTTCAAATAAATTAGGTGGTTTTTCTACTAATTCAACTTCACAGGGAGTGGTGGTAAAAATTGTACCATAAACCGCACTTATAGCAAGCCCATTTGCTAATTTTTCAATAGTTGCCGCTTCTACTTTATTTTTTACTTGCACTAAATAAGTCCGTTTATGAGGAACTGCTCCCTGAAACAATAAACGGGTGACTTTCTTATTGGTAGTAAGCAATAGTAAGCCTTCCGAATTTTGGTCTAACCTACCTATTGCATGAGTGCCTTCGGGGAAATTAAAGGATAAACTACTTAATAAGTTTACCGAATGGCTACTTACAAATTGGGAAACCATATTTACCGGTTTATTGACCATAAAGTAACGATGCTCATTCATACGGCAAATTACTTAATATTGCATATGCAACAAGCTTCCAAAGACCCACTTCACGGAAAAACGCTAGAATTTATTGTAAAAGAACTAGTGAAGTATTTCGGGTGGGAGGATTTAGGATACCATATTCCAATAAATTGCTTTAAAAGCAACCCAACAGTAAAATCTAGTTTAAAGTTTTTGCGCAAAATGCCATGGGCAAGAAAAAAGGTAGAGGACTTATACATAAGAATGGCCGGACACCAAGCCGAACCCGAAAGTGAAAAAGCAGACTAGTTACTAAAAACTAACTGATCTGTTTTTTTAATAGTTCAACCAATACACCAGCTTGCTGAACACCTGGCTGTCTCCACTTTATTTCCCCTTTATGAAAAATGGCCAAAGTCGGCACGCTTGACACATTTAGTTCAGACGCGAGTTGCTGATTTTTATCAACGTCTATTTTAATAATTCTTACTTTATCCCCTAATTGAGCATGTACTTGTTGTAAAATTGGTTGCATCATTTTACAAGGCCCACACCATGTTGCAAAAAAGTCAACCAATACAGGTGTTTCTCCTTTTATTATTGCTCCAAAGGTTTCTACATTTGCCATAAATTATTATTTAATTTCTGTAAACTTTATAGTTTCTTTAGCGGTTACCGTCTTTCTTTTTGGAGTGTATCCGCATGCATTATAACCGCACCCGATTTTATACCTCGAACCAATTATAGCGTATATAACGAATAGTAAACCAAACCCTCCTGACACCGTATCACTAGTTTGATAACCTACAATACACATTGCCCCTCCCATCAATAAACGAGGCACTAAAATCCAGTCTATTTTTACCAATAAATTTCGCATAATTACATATTTTAACGAAGGTAAGAAACCACTAAATTTTAAAATGTGACATATATTACATTGGCTGTAAATTAACTATATTCACACTAGAATTTAAACATACAATGTTAGCAAAAGAACAACTAAAAACCATATTCCCCGATTGGGAAGAAGGTTTATACAACGCCATCATCGAGCATGCCGAATTAAAAGAAGCTACAGCAGGAACTGTATTGTTAAAGCCAGGCCAAAATATAAAATCTGCAATGTTGGTAGTGGAGGGTTCCGTTAAGCTATATCAAGAAGACGAAGATGGAGGCGAGTATTTTATGTACCATTTAAATCCTGGTGAAGCTTGCGCAGTAACACTGGTATGTAATTACCACCACGAAAAAAGCCAGGTATTAGCAAAGGCTGTAAGCGATATTAGCTATTTATCGATCCCTGTTGAATTTATGGATAAATGGTTAAATGAATTTAAAAGTTGGCACTATTTTGTAATAAGAACTTATAGGAGCAGGTATGAAGAATTGCTCAAAACAATTCACGAAATTGCCTTTAAGAATATGGATGAACGCCTAGAATTTTATATTAAAAGGCAAGTGAGCCAGTTTGGGCCTAGCGTAAACTTAACACACCAAGAAATAGCCAATGATTTGAATACTTCAAGAGAAGTGGTTAGTCGCTTATTAAAGAAAATGGAACACAATGGTTGGATAAAAATGAACCGAAATTCGTTCGAATGGGTGAAAAAATAACCTTTAATGGGATCATGTGATAATTATCACAAAGTTAACCCAAGCTTTTATCCATTTTTGCACTTATAAAATAATTATATGCAAAACGTAATTCAGTCCATCAAAGAAAAAAAGGGCACTCTACTAGATGTAAGAAGTGAAATGGAATTTGAAACAGAACATATTCCAGGTGCTATTAATATCCCCTTAGAAACTATCGAGGCTAATTTGGCTACAATTGCCGAAATG
>CAJATB010000124.1 GCA_903944755.1 uncultured Bacteroidota bacterium | reverse complement strand
GGTATCGATTCTGGTTTTTAATTGCGCGTCAACCACCGCAACCGTTGCCATATTAATAATATTTCTAACGCTTGACCCTAACTGAAGCACATTTACTGGCTTTTTTAATCCTAATAGAATAGGTCCAATAATATCTACTCCTCCAACTTCTTTCAATAAATTATAAGCTATGTTTCCGGCTGTTAAATTAGGGAAGATTAATACGTTTACATCTGCGTCTACTAATTCACTAAATGGATAATTTTCTCTTAGTATTTCTTTATTAAAAGCTAGCATGCCTTGCATTTCACCGTCCACTATCAATGAAGGGTTTCTTTGCTTTATTATCCTTGTTGCTTCTGCAACCATTTTCGCTTCTGGCGTATCGCTACTTCCAAAATTACTATAGCTTAACATAGCCACTTTTGGTTCAATATTAAAATTGCGCACTTCTTTAGCTACAAGTAATGCGATATCAGCTAATTCTTCCGCGTTAGGGTTAATATTAACGGTGGTGTCAGCTAAAAATAGTGGTCCTTTCTTAGTAATTAACAAATACATGCCTGCAATTTTTTTAACCCCTTCGTCTGTTCCTATAATTTGTAATGCAGGTTTTATTCCATCGGCATAATTCCTTGTCAAGCCCGATAACATTGCATCGGCTTCGCCTGTTTCTACCATCATGGCCCCGAAATAATTCTGAGTGCGCATGAGTTTTAAACTCTCGTATTTATTGACTCCCTTGCGTTGGCGTTTTTGGAACAATAAAGAACCAAAGAATTCGCGTTTCGCTTCCATCTCGTCACTCCTTACGTCAATAATAGGCAAGTCAGAAATGTCGATATTGTTCGCTTCAGCTATATTTTTAATACGTGCTTCATTTCCTAATAAAATTGGATAAGCAATGCCATCATCATAAACGATACTTGCTGCTTTTAATATTTTCGTGTTTTCTGCATCGGCAAATACTAAACGTTTTGGATCACGTCTTGCTTTGTTACTAATTAAACGTAATAATTGGTTGTCTAATCCTAAACGCTTGTTTAACTGAACCACATATGCATCCCAATTAGGAATTTTTATTTGCGCTACGCCTGATGCTTCTGCTGCTTTTGCAACCGCAGGCGCTAATGTACTTAGCAACCTTGGGTCCAATGGTTTTGGAATGATATAATCCTTGCCAAAGCATAAATTTTGTTGGTTATACGCCATGTTAACCATATCAGGCACCGCTGTTTTAGCCAATTCTGCCAGCGCATTTACAGCAGCTAGTTTCATTGCTTCGTTAATTTGTTTTGCACGTACATCCAATGCACCTCGGAAAATATAAGGGAACCCTAATACATTATTCACTTGGTTAGGATAGTCAGAACGGCCTGTTGCCATTATAACATCCTTCCTTACCGCAGTTGCTGTTTCGTAATCAATTTCAGGATCGGGATTAGCAAGTGCAAATACAATTGGATTTTTTGGCATACTTGCCACCATTTCAGCCGAAACAATATTACCTGCACTTAACCCTAAAAATACATCGGCTGTTTTAAATGCCTGTGCAAATGTTACTGAACTCGATTTTACAGCAAATGGTTTTCTGTCATCACCTAAGTCGGTTCTTCCCTGGTGTAATATGCCGTCTTTATCAAACAAGTGGAAGTTTTCATGCTTCGCACCTAATGCAATATATAATTTAATACAAGCCATTGCTGCAGCACCAGCACCACTTACAACAAATTTAGCTTTGTCTATTTTTTTCTTTTGTAATTCAAGTGCATTTAATAAAGCTGCACTACTAATAATGGCTGTTCCGTGCTGGTCGTCGTGCATCACCGGAATATTCATTGTCTCTTTTAATTTTTGTTCGATATAAAAACATTCTGGTGCTTTTATATCCTCTAAATTAATGCCTCCAAATGTAGGCTCCAATGATTTTACAATTTCAACAAATTTATCAGGATCGGTTTCGTTTATCTCAATATCAAATACATCAATGTCTGCAAATATTTTAAATAATACCGCTTTCCCTTCCATTACTGGCTTACTTGCCAAAGGTCCAATATTTCCTAATCCTAATACAGCAGTTCCGTTGGTAATTACACCAACCAAATTTCCTTTTGCAGTATATTTAAATACATCCGCAGGGTTATTTTGAATTTCGGTACATGGTATTGCAACACCAGGGCTATAGGCTAAGGATAAATCCTTTTGGGTTTTTGCTTCCTTAGTAGGAATTACTTCAATTTTACCTGGTCTTCCACCAGCATGGTATTCAAGTGCCTGTTCTTTCCTAAGATTATCTTTTATCGACATATAGTTAGTTTGTAACAAATGTTAGTTTAGAGGTAGCCAAAGCTACTGAATTAATTGAAAACGGGTTTTGAAAGCCATTTAGGCAAATAAGCGCACGCCTAACCAAGCCATCATACCTACACCATGTGTTATTGCTTTCTCGTCTATATTGAATAAAGGCGTATGTACATTATGCACAATACCTGCTTGTTCATTCCTCACTCCTAACCTGAAAAAACAACCCGGAATCACTTGTGAGTAATAACCAAAGTCCTCGGCACCCATACGCTTTTCTGTTTCTTCAACATTTTCTTTACCCATGTATTCGTCGGCCAATAACCAAGCAGCTTCGGTGATGATTGGTTCGTTATCCACTGTTGGGTAGCCAACGTCTACTCTGAAATCTATTTCAGCCCCTGTTGCAATGGCTAACCCTTTTGCCTGCTGCATCATTAACTCATGTGCTTGAAAACGCCAAGCTTCGTCCATGGCCCTAAATGTGCCCATTAATTTTACTTCGCTTGGTATAACATTGGTAGTATTACCTCCGTGAATAGAACATATAGAAAGTACAGAAGGGTTTTGCGGGTTTCTGTTTCGCGAAATAATTGTTTGTAAACTGGTAATTAATTGTGCAGCCACTAATACAGTATCTACTGTTTGGTGCGGCGTTGCAGCATGTCCCCCTGGTCCTTTTATACTCACA
Source organism: uncultured Bacteroidota bacterium (assembly GCA_903944755.1). Lineage (GTDB taxonomy): Bacteria > Bacteroidota > Bacteroidia > Chitinophagales > Chitinophagaceae > Sediminibacterium. The sequence continues at coordinate 947 of CAJATB010000124.1, read as the reverse complement.
TATAATTCATCAGCACTTGCCATTACACGGCCTTTTCTAAAACTTAACTTTCCGTAGTTCAAACCTGGATGAACATGCAAGCCAATTATTCCTTGTGGCTTAGGGTTTTCCAAGGCACCATCGCGTATCATATAACTTGCACCTCCTGGATTTTTTTCTTCCCCAGGTTGAAATAATAATTTTATTGTTCCTTCAAACTCACCTTTCAGTTCCCACAAAATTTTTGCAGCACCTAACAAAATAGTAGTGTGCACGTCATGCCCACATGCATGCATCACGCCCTCTTTAGTTGAAATATAATCGACATTATTTTCTTCAATAATTGGTAACGCATCCATATCGGCACGCAAAGCAATGATTCTTGAACTTGGATTTTTGCCTTCTATAATGCCTAACACACCTGTTGTCGCAATGACCGTGAAGGGTATGCCAATTTTAGTAAGTTGTGCTTGTACATATTTACAGGTTTCAAATTCCTGATAACTTAATTCAGGATTTGCGTGTAAATGGCGTCGGGTAGCAACGTTTTCAGCTTGGTGCTGTGCTGCCAATGTTTTTATTTTTTCAAGTATCATAATTCAATTCGACTATTTAGTGAACAATAACAACATGATTTTTATACTCTTAATTAAGTTCCTACTTAATAGTTGCTTTTAAGATTGTCTAATGTAGCACCTGTAACAATAGATACGCCTGCACTACAGCCAATACGGGTAGCTCCAGCTTCTATCATTTGTTTCGCAGTTTCATAATCGCGTATACCGCCCGATGCTTTTATTTGAATAGCTGCTGGCAAATGTTTCCTGAATAATTTAACTGTTTCAACACTTGCTCCCTTTTCGGCATACCCTGTCGAAGTTTTTAAATAATCAATGCCTGCTGCTCCATAAATATCGCAACAAGCAATTATTTCTTCATTAGTCAATACACCCGATTCTATTATAATT
>CAJATB010000123.1 GCA_903944755.1 uncultured Bacteroidota bacterium | reverse complement strand
AGTTCACAAAAAGCGAACATTTAAATAAAATTACTTTACTTACTTTAAAGTAATTTAAGAAACTTTTAACCGCCCTATTGCTGCAATTAAGTTTTCACTTAAACAAAAAACATGTCCTAAAATGGTTCAGTATATTTACTGAATTCTACAATCATTTTTTTTAGCTAGGTTTGTTTTAATGTATTTTATAAGTAACATACCTACGCATCATGTATAATGTTTTCGCATTTTCTATTTTAGTACCCTTACTAATAGGCATTGTGCGTTTTAACAGTATTCATAAATCCTATAGGCTATTTATTTACTTTTTACTGGTTACTGCCTTAAGTTCGTTTAATTACGAATTAAACGACACGCTTCATGCTAAACATTTAGTTTCGCATTTGCTGGAGGTGTTAGCATTGTTTTTCATGTTTACCCTTTTATTACGTTGGAACAATAATAAGTTAAGCTTTAAGATTAAATGCCTACTTAAGGCAGCCTTAATTATACTTCTTTGTTATGGCATATATGTAGTATCAGGAAATGTGCATGCTACCAATTGGCCACAACTAATAGTTTTAACAGCTTTGTCGGCCTACGCATTTGGTATACTTATGCAACAAAAAAATACGCAGCGTACCAATGTAAAAGCTGTGCCAAGGAAATTAATTATTTTCCCCTTTATAATTAGTTCCATTTACTTTATTACCATTAAAATAGCACTTTACTTTTTATATACGCCTGCTAATGAATCCTTTTTTATTGAATTATATAGTATACTGGTTATTATTAATTTATTATCTTACATATGTTATAGCTTAGCATTACAATGGGCCCCCAAGAAAGAAAAATATTTATAACCTTTGCTTATGTAATTGTATTTGTCGCAGTTGTGATAAGTTACTTTTTAATTTATACCTTTTTTCAGCAACGCAAGTACCTTAAGCTGGAGAAAGAAAAATTAAACGCAGAAATTAATGCGTCCGAACAAGAACGCAATTTAATAGCCACCGAATTACACAACGATATTGGTCCCCTTTTGGCTAGCTTAAAAATGCGCTTAGACTTAATTGAAACCACCAACGCTGCCGACATTGAATCGTGTAAAGACGCACTTGATAAGTGTGTTGGCCAAATTAGGGGCATGGCTAAAACCTTAGCGCCCCTTAGTATTTTTGAAATTCCATTTCAGGAAGCCCTTGTTCAATACATTGCAGAAATTAATGCGAACCAAGCTTTAAATATTCAGTTTACCGAACTTATTCGTGTTAGTGTTACATCGGAACAAAACAACCAAGTGTATCGTATTCTGCAAGAAATTATTTTAAATACTATTAAGCATGCAAATGCCAGTTTGTTACTTATTGAAATTGCTCAGGAAGAAAACAATTTACTAGTGCGTAGTTCCGACAATGGGATTGGATACGTTATGAGTGAAATTCGTGCAAAAAATAAATTAGGCTTAGGCCTTAGGGCTATTCATAGCAGGATTGACTACCTGAATGGCACTTTAAGCATGTCCGACGACATTAATAAGGGCACTAGGTATGTAATTCGTATTCCACTAACCACGTCCCCAAACGCCTAAACTTTTTTTATGACTAGTAATAACCATTCCGAAAAAATAAGCATTGTTATTGCCGACGACCATGCCTTTTTCCGGGAAGGCCTTGTGAAAGTATTACAAACGGGAAGCCGCTTTACCATTGTGGGGGAAGCGACTAATGGGGAGGAACTAGTTGCCCTGGCTTCCGAATTTGCCCCCGACCTTTTAATAGTGGATATTAATATGCCCGTTTTAAACGGCATTGAAGCTGTTAAACAAATAAACCATTTAGGGATTGACTGTAAAATTATTGCCCTTTCAATGCATAATGAAGATAGTATTCTTGCTAAAATGTTAGACGCTGGCGCTATGAGTATTTTAGATAAAAACACTTCTCGCGACCAGTTATATGAAGCCATTGAAACAGTGGTGATACAAAACCGCTTGTATTTTCCTGCAGCTACGAATGCTAAAATGCTTAACCTGCTTAAAACAGCTGCTTTTAAAGGCAATGCTACGAAGGCTATTACCTTTAGCGAACGCGAGCTTGAAGTTATTAACCTTGTGTGTTGTGATTTTTCCAATAAAATGATAGCCGACAAATTGGACATTAGCCCCCGCACGGTTGAATCGCACCGTATGCGCATTATGGAAAAGATGAATGTTAAAACTGTTGCTGGCCTAGTGGCTTTTGCCTTTTCACATGAATTGCTGTTTGATATTAATTAATTCATTTACAATTTATTAGGCATTTTTTGCTATAGTAATTATGCTATATATTATAGAATGCATTACGTATAATTACTGAATCTAAGTAACTGATTCTATGCTAATTTCATTATTCAAACTTTAGCTTGCTAATTTTTTGAAACCTACCACTTTAATTGGAACTGTTTGGGGGAGCAGTGCCTATTTAAGGTGGTTTTTTTATGCTACTTTTGTAGCCAATAATGAGTAAAGCCCCTATTTTTTTATTAGCCCTTTTTTGTACCGTCTTTGCTTTTGGGCAAAACAATAAAACTTCAGCATCCCTGGGTTCTTTGCAGGGCAATATACAAGACGCTACCACGGGCAAACCTGTTAAGGGCGCAACTGTTTACTTATTTAATATGGCCGACACGGGGCAAAAAAAAATAATACTTTCCGACAATAACGGCAGTTTTAGTTTTGATAAAATTACTTTTGGCTATTATAAGCTTTCCATTACGGCACTTAGCTTTGCCAACTTTACTGTTGACAGTATTTGGGTACGCGCCGAAAAAGACGAACTTGTTTTTAACGACATACAATTAAAGGACGCCGCTACTACTTTAAACGAAGTGGTGGTATACTCCGACAAAAAATTAATTGAAGACAAAGACGGCGTGCTTACCTATAATGTAAGTGAAAGCCCTATTGCCAATGGTGCCAATGCAACCGATATTTTAAAGAACATGCCTTTAGTAAATGCCAACCCCGACGGCAGCTTAACGGTGAAAGGTAAAATGCCCCTTATTTTAATTGACGAAAAGCCTACCAATTTAAATGCACAACAGCTGGCCGATTTATTAGAAAGCCTTCCTGCCAATGTGATTGAAAAAGTAGAACTCATGCAAACGCCGCCCCCCGAATATGCTACCTACGACGGGTCGGTGATTAATATTGTGAGCAAGAAGGGACGTATTGGTTTTTCACAACGCTATGCTATTAGCGCTGGCACGCGCGGGGAAGGTTCGGCTAGTAGTAGTATTAATTATAAATCGCCTAAGCTGTCGCTTAGTAGTAATATTAATTTAGGGGCAGGGGAGAACTATGGCAACTCCTGGACACGTAGGCAAAATATTTTCAAGGACAGTAGCAACTACTTTTATTCCGAAACTAATTTTTACAATAAAAATTGGCATCCCAATGTGCGTTTACAAGCCGACTACGATTTTAATAAGCGTAATAGTATTGGCTTTGTTTACCAAGGGAATACCAATTACGTAAATAATAATAGCAATACCCAGTACACTAATATTAATAACAACTTAGCTATTTGGAAAACGAGTGAACGCAACGTGCATTTTATTGGTAATAATTACAGCCATGGTTTTACCGGTTCCTATTTATGGAAGGGTAAAAACCCTGCCGAAAAAATTCAAATTTATTCAGGGATTAATTTTGGGAAGAACCAAAACGACAAGGACTTTTTGCAGCAAGGCTTTGCAACGAATAAATTGTTGCAAGAATATATTCCTATTGGTTCCGATTCTGCTCAAAACCAACTGTCCGATAATTTTAATACTTCCTACTACTTGCGCTTTAATTATGCTAAGCCTTTGAATAGTTCGGCCAAGAAAATATTGAATACAGGTTTTTCGTTTACCGGTAACGACAACCACAATATTTTAAACGCGAACTACTTTAACAACGCCAACAATGCCTATTATTTAATTGACTCACTTAGTAATAACTTTTTCTTTTACCAAACCATTATTACGGCACGTGTGGGTTCGGTATTTATTTTGCCTGCTGGCTGGCGTATAATTTTTGGTGCTCAAACCGAATACACGACTGCTAGTTTTGATTTTGTGAAAGGCAATGCAGTGAACGCCAATAATAACTATTGGCGCTTATTGCCTAACCTTACTTTTAGAAAAGAATTTACTAAACAATTGAATGCGGCACTTACATTTAAGCAAACCATTCGTAGGCCAGGTATTGCGGAACTTAACCCAAGCATTGACTACACCGACCCTTTTAACGTGCGTTTTGGCAACCCCTATATTAAACCTGCCCTTACCAATAGCATCGACTTTACTTTTGGTTTTTCTGGTAAAAAAATAAATGTGAATTCAAGCTTTGGTTACAATACTATTAAGGATGTTTTTAGTCCCATACGCACATTAGTTGCTACCGGCATTACGCAAACCACTTATAAGAACATTTCCGACCAGGTTGAATACCAAGCAAGCATTTGGACAGGTATTACGGTTACCCGTAAGTTTAAATTAAATATTAGCACCGGCCTGAATTACAATAAGTACAATGAAGCCGATAAATTATTGTTGCGCTATAGAGACGGGGGAAGTTATTATGTTGGCCTTAACTATACCTACACGCCTGGCCCTTTAACTATGTTGGAAGCTAGTAATAAGTATAATAATATTGCAAACCCCCAGGGTAAGTCACGTAGTAATATTAACATGAGGCTAAGCATACAGCATAAATTTTTAAACAAAAAATTAGTAGCAAACCTTGCTGTGGTAGACCCTTTTGGCCTTACCAAATTTGTGGGCTTTACACAAGGCAGCAACTTTATTGTTAACAGCAATAGCTTTAGCAATACCAGAAACTATAAACTTACAATTAGCTACCAGCTAAGTAAGAATTTTGTGGAGAAGAAGAAAAAGCAAAAAATAAAAAGCTAGCTAGGTATTTTATAATACCAACTAATAAAATATTTTATTATAGCTACTAATTTTACTTATTACAGTTACTACTACCTAACTCTTTCCTATCTCTATATTTCTTTAAAGAAATCAAATAAGTTTGTTGTCTTTTTATAATTCCTACTACCCAAGCCTCTGCTCTCTCTATATCTCGTTAAAGAAATCAAACAAACTTGTTTCGGT
>CAJATB010000122.1 GCA_903944755.1 uncultured Bacteroidota bacterium | reverse complement strand
CCCAAAGCATACCATCATTGGTTTCATTCCCTACTTGTATCCATGTGGGTGTAACGCCGTTATTCTTTAATTGTATTAACACGTCTTTTGTATAATCATATACTATTGTAGTGAGTGCATTAAGGTCAAGTGTATTCCATGCTGCAGGTTTGTTTTGCTTTCCTGGGTCTGCCCACCAATCACTATAATGGAAGTCAATCATAATTTTCATGCCAAGTGCTTGCGCCCTTTTGGCTTGCGTAATGACATCTGCTGTTCCGCAATAACCATTTGTAGGGTTTACCCAAACTCTAAGCCGAATGGAGTTAATTCCTTTGGTTTTTAGTAAAGCAATACAATCCATTTGCTTTCCATTGGCATCATAAAAAAGCTTGCCTTCTTTTTCCATTTGGCTTAACCAACCAATATCAGCTCCCTTGGCAAAAAAAACAGTATCCTTATTTACTATTGGTTGCGTCGGGACCTTAGCAGTGCCCTTTGAGCAACTAGCTAAGATAGGAACTATAAAAAAGAGGCATCTTAAAAAAAGTAGTTTCATATTATTGATTTATTTAGGTTTAACAAATTTAGTAAAGGCAAGCTAACTTACTTGGTTTACAAGGCTTCAATTTATGATTTTCATTTGGATACATTTGAATAAATTTATTCTTTTAGGGACGCCACTACTTATCTTTGTACCATCTAAAGCAAAATTTGTAATAATGAGTTACCCAGTTGAATATTTAAAAAAAGAAGTATTACATGCATTACGTTATCATTTTATAAAGCAACCTGAAATTAAAGTATTAATGCTGGTTGTGAATATTTATGCGATTGCAACTGCCGCTTTGTTATTTATGAAAAAAATTCGACCAGAACTTTTTTTATTAGGGTCGGTATTATGGATCATACTTATGTTGTTTTTTTGGTATTTGTTACCCTTAATGTTTTATAAGAAAACACAATTTTTTAAAGAAGACTGGGAATTTAGCTTCAATGAATTAGGCGCGGCATTAAATAATAATAAGGGCACTGCTGAATGGTCCTGGAACGAAGTAACCCATTATTTTGAAAGCCCTGTTTTTTTTCATTTTTATTTCGGACCCAAGAGTTTCTTTATAGTCCCTAAAACAAATTTGCCTTACGAACAGCAGCATGAATTACGTGGCATACTGAAGGGGAAGTAATTGCTAGTAGGGGGGTTTCAGTAGTTTCTTTACTACCCCTTGTTCGTTTATGGTTGTTACGCTAACTAAATAGGGTAAAAACAGGCCTGTTTATTCATTTGTTTTAAGCCTTAAGAGGGTTAAAAAGCCTGATTTTAGCCTTTATTGAACAACTACTCCAAAATGTGCAAACAAAAAGGCAAATAAAGTAGGGCAATTTTGACAAAAAGTATATTTTTGCGCCGTAAACAAAACTATTTACAATGTCAGACATCGCTACAAGAGTTAAGAAAATCATCGTTGACAAATTAGGAGTGGACGAAGCAGAAGTTACGAACGAAGCTTCATTTACAAACGATTTGGGTGCCGATTCATTAGACACGGTGGAGTTGATCATGGAATTTGAAAAAGAATTCAACATCTCTATCCCTGATGAACAAGCAGAAACAATTACTACTGTTGGTCAAGCTGTTGCTTATTTAGAAGAGCACGCGAAATAACTTAATTAGAAGTTTCTAGTTTAACCATCGGCATATTTTAATCCGCCTTTTTTAGCCTTTGCTTTAAAGGCGGATTCTTAATTTTTAAAACTAAATCATGCAAACTAAACGCATTGTAGTTACAGGGATTGGGGCCTTAACGCCATTAGGTAATAACCTTGAAACCTACTGGGATAATTTAATTAATGGAGTATCTGGGGCGGATATGATTACTCAATTTGATGCGTCCAAGTTTAAAACAAAGTTTGCATGTGAAATAAAAGGTTTTGAACCGACCGATTTCATGGATCGTAAAGAAGCCCGAAAATTAGATAGGTTTGCTCAAATTGCACTTGTGGCAAGTGACCAGGCGGTATTAGATGCTGGTATCACAAAAGAAAATGTTGACCACGACAGAGTAGGTGTTATTTTCGCAAGTGGTATTGGTGGTTTAACAACTTTTACCGAAGAAGTAACCAATTTCGTAAATGGCGACGGAACACCTAGGTTCAACCCTTTCTTCATTCCCAAAATGATATTGGACATAGCAGCTGGACAAATTTCTATGAAACATGGTTTTCGTGGTCCAAACTATGCAGTGGTAAGTGCATGTGCATCTAGCACAAATGCAATTGTTTCGGCAATGGATAATATAAGACTAGGTAAAGCAGATATTATTATTACTGGTGGGGCTGAATCGGTTATTGGTGTTGCAGGTATGGGCGGTTTTAATGCAATGAAAGCAATGAGTGAGCGTAATGAAGACCCTAAAACAGCCAGCCGTCCTTATGACAAAGACCGTGATGGTTTTGTAATGGGGGAAGCTTCGGGTGTATTAGTATTTGAAGAATTAGAACACGCAAAAAAACGTGGTGCAAAAATATATTGCGAAGTAGTGGGTGGTGGAGCTACAGCGGATGCTTATCATTTAACAGCACCGCATCCAGAAGGACTAGGTGCAAAGAATGTAATGCTTGCAGCATTGCGTGATGCCGAAATGCAACCTACCGAAATTGATTACATTAATACGCATGGTACTTCTACACCATTAGGTGATATTGGAGAAGCAAAGGCCATTGTTTCCGTTTTTGGAGAACATGCTTATAATTTAAATATTAGTTCAACTAAATCAATGACGGGTCATTGTTTAGGTGCTACTGGGGTTATTGAAGCAATTGCTTGTATTCAGTCGGTGATTCATGATATTGTACCTCCAACTATTAATCACTTTACGGACGACCCAGAATTGGACACAAGGCTTAATTTTACTTTCAATAAAGCACAAAAAAGAACGGTGAATGCTGCATTAAGCAACACTTTTGGCTTTGGTGGACATAATGCTTG
>CAJATB010000121.1 GCA_903944755.1 uncultured Bacteroidota bacterium | reverse complement strand
TGTCATTAACTGGCTTCTGCTAGATGAGCTATTAATTAATTTTGCATTCGGACGCACGAATTTAGAAAAGTGCCCTATATAATAAAAAGCGTTGGTGAAAATTAATTCACCTGTCCTTGTATCGGCGTGTACAGGTGCAAAGCATAAATTAGCAACATGGTTAGGGCCACCCGTTTCGTCTAGTAAAATGTTCCAGTCGGTCCAACCTACACTACCATTATTAAAATCGTTAATCATTGCACGGCCATACCTTTCGCCTAAATACCATTCTTTTAATTTTGAAAATTCAAAACGTTCGCCACAACCTTCGGTGAACAATAAATTTTTAGTAGGATATGTTTTGTGTACAATCCCTACATTATTAAACATGGGCGTACCGCCACTCCAGTCCTCATACCAATGAAAGCCCATACCCCAAGCATATTTGGAAGCTTCGGGATCATCAAAAATTACATTGGCTCGTTGAACCATTAAGTCACGGTTGTGGTCCCAAACAATAATTTTCTTATCGCCGTACCCTGCTTTATGCATAGTAGGCCCCAAGAAGTTTTTCAAAAAATCACGTTCTTCTTCTGCCGTATAAATACATGACTCCCATTTTTGAGTAGCCATAGGTTCGTTTTGAATACTAATACCCCAAACTGGAATACCTTCCTTTTCGTAAGCCTTAATAAACTTAGTATAGTAGTTGGCCCAGCTTTGGTTGAATTCGGTTTTTAATTTCCCGCCGCGTAACATGCTACCATTTGTTTTCATAAAAGCAGGTGGGCTCCAAGGGCTTGCATACATAGTAAGTTTACCACCAGCTGCTTGAATAGCTTGCTTAATAAAAGGCAGACGATAATTACGGTCGTGGTTAATATTAAAACTTGTTAAGTTGGTATCCCCTTCGTTTACATAAGTATAACTACCACTGCTAAAATCAGAACTATGAATGGTGGTGCGCCCTAAAGAATAACCAATCCCTTTTTCTTTATCAAAATAAGCTTCTAAAAATTTAGCTTGGTTTGCTTTTGAAAGTTTTGCAAATGTTTCGGCACTTGCGTCGGTGAAAGCAGCACCAATACCTAAAACCGATTGATGTGTTTTAGTAGGATCCACAAAAATGCTCAATTCGCCTTCTACAGGTTGTGCGTATGCGGAAAAACTAGTTTCGCCAGTTCTTGTTATTCTAAAGTCACTATTTTCAGCAGTAGTATAAATAGTTACCTTTTTATTCGCCACATTATAAGCAGTAGCTTTTTGCGTAATTATTTTAGCAGCAGGTTTTGTTTGTGCAAAAGCAGCACTCGCACACAACAATAAGCTAAATAAAAAAGTAAGTTTAGTTTTCATAAAAGAAATTGAAACATAAAAAATTATTACCAAATAAAAGTACCCACTGCGCCAGCGTCCAAACTAGTGGTTGCCCATTTACCGTTGTGTTTAATATTAAACACTTCGCCATTTGCGCCGTCATTCACCACCAGTAAAACGGTTTTACCTGCAGGGGTTTTAAATGCCACATTACTAAGGTTACCCGCAATGGCCGTACCTATTCTAACCGAACCAGCAGGTACAAACTTAGAGGCGTGTGCAATAATATAGTAAGCAACATTCTTTGAATAGCTAGTGCGGTCACTAACCGTAATAGCACCTTTACATTGCGTACAACCACCTGGGGTGTGGGGACCAAAGGAAGCATCGTTCGCAATGTTCCATTCCAAAGCTATCCTACTCCAATTGCGCATTGAACCTATCACAACATTTTTGCTATGCCATTTTAAATCACCAGCGAAATCACCCACCGACGAAGTCCACTGTTCAGTAAAATACAAACCTTTATCGGGATGCGCATTGCGCACGGTTGAAAGTGCACTAATATCACCACCATATAAATGAAAAGCCGACCC
>CAJATB010000120.1 GCA_903944755.1 uncultured Bacteroidota bacterium | reverse complement strand
GGAGGCTTCAATAATATCAGAGGGATTGCCTCCATGAAACTTCTTAAAAGGCTTGTACAAATGCTGTCTAGAAGAAAATCCAACATGCTTTGCCAATGCCTCAATAGTGTAATTTTGAAATTTGTCATCCTGTACGATATCTAAGAAATAAGCAACCCGATTTTTGTTCACCAAGTCTAAAAAAGATATTGAATATTTATTATATATAAATAGATACAATTCATTCACATTTATACTTAATAGGCCAGCAAAATGTTCCAAGGAAGCTTCAGGTTTTGTGAAGTACATTTTTGTATAGAATTCAAAAATGAAATTTTTTTCACTAATAGGATATTTAGTATCTAAATTAAATTTTGCTCCAAATGAAATTTTCATTGCGGAACGGTTTAAAAAAACAGGCCTATATAAAATTAATATAAGTAAATACAAATAATGCAAATTGAATAAAAAATGCATTAGTTGTACGTTAGGATTTAAAAAAGAAACGATAAAATTATTTATGACTAATAAAATAATCATTGAAAATATAAAGGAGGCCCATTTTTTTATTTTGTCAAAATAAAAATTATCTAGAAATTTTTTGGTTTTAATAGAAAACCAAAAATAAAATAAAGTTGCAATAAAAATACAAAGAATAATTAGCCTGTAAATTTTTAAAGCAACATAGGTAATAGAATCAACTTTATACTTAAGCCCAATTGTCTGTGGGATTGAATCAAGCAAGTTAACTTCAGGAGTAATTTTAAACGAATCTATTGTTATAAATATAGAAGAACCAACTATTAAAAAGCTTAAAAAGTAAATCCACGGTTTTAGCTTATTAAAAAATAAATGAAAATAAATATTCAAAAAAGCAACCATCGTTAGTGACTTTAAAAAAGGCACTAAAAACGCAAATTGGGTTAAGTTTAAGGAGAAGGTTAAAGAAATAAGTGCAATTGAAAAAATCAATAAAACGAAGTGAAATTTTAAAATTAATGGGCGCTTAAATTTAACTAGTACATCTCCTAAGACTACCAACGATAATATAAAAACCGAAAAATAGATACTAGTTACCAAAAACATGTGTAGAGGCTTTATCAAAACAACACATTAAGTAATGTTATTATTATTGCAACTGTAAATAAACTAAAAATAAAGTAAAAAAACTGAACAAATAATCCCTAAACCTACCAACCACTAATAGCCAATATCTCTTTAGCGTGGTCCTTTGTATCAGGTTTTTCAATAATATGTTGAACCATTCCTGCTTCGTCAATTAAGAAGGTGGTACGGGTGGTGCCCATATAGGTTTTGCCCATAAATTTCTTCTGACCCCATAAATTGTACTTATCTACTATTTTCTTGTCCTCATCGGCTACAAGTGAAAATGGCAAATCGTACTTTTCAACGAATTTTTCATGAGATTTCACAGAATCAACGCTCACTCCTAGAATTTGCAACCCCTTCTTTTGTAAAGCCTTATAATTATCACGAAGGTTACAAGCTTGTGCTGTACAACCTGGTGTATCGTCTTTTGGATAAAAATATAATATAACTTTTTGACCTTTGTAATCGGCCAAAGCCACTGTTTTGCCGTTTTGGTCCACCCCTTTAAATGCAGGAGCTTTCGACCCTTCTTTAATAACTGCCATATGCTTTGAATTGCGGTGAAGATAGCATTTTAAAAGGACAAAAATGTTTAGGCCCCAAAAGGGGGTAAATACACCCAATTTTTAGTAGTTTTGCGCAATTTATATTTTTGTACAAATGCCTAGAGACACATCCATTAAATCCGTATTAATTGTAGGTTCTGGCCCCATTATTATTGGTCAGGCTTGCGAGTTTGATTATTCAGGTTCACAAGCAGCACGTTCATTAAGAGAGGAAGGAATTAAAGTAATCCTTATTAATAGCAATCCCGCTACCATAATGACCGACCCTATGATGGCTGACAAAGTTTATTTGTTGCCATTAACAATTGAAAGTATAGAACAAATTTTACAAGAAAATCAAATTGACGCAGTGCTTCCAACTATGGGAGGACAAACGGCGTTGAACTTATGTAAAGAAGCCGACGAGTTGGGAATATGGGAGCAATATAATTGTAGAATGATAGGTGTAGATGTTGCCGCGATTAATACCGCGGAGGACCGAGAATTATTTAGACAATTAATGGTGAAGATAGGAATAGCAGTTGCACCAAGCCGTGTAGCAAATAGCTTTTTAGAAGGAAAAGAATTTGCACAAGTAATAGGTTTCCCATTAGTAATACGCCCTTCCTTTACATTGGGCGGAACAGGTGGTGGCTTTGTACACGATGCAAGTGAATTAGATGCCGCATTAGAAAAAGGATTGAAGGCATCACCTATACATGAAGTGTTGGTAGAGAAAGCGGTATTAGGATGGAAAGAATATGAATTAGAATTATTAAGAGACCAAGCCGACAACGTAGTAATTATATGTACTGTTGAAAACTTAGACCCAATGGGCGTGCATACAGGAGACTCCATCACCGTTGCACCAGCAATGACGTTAAGTGATACAGCGTTTCAGGACATGCGTAACAAAGCCATGTTAATGATGCGTAGTTTAGGAAATTTTTCGGGTGGTTGTAATGTACAGTTTGCATTAAACCCAGTAACAGAAGAACTTATAGCGGTTGAAATAAATCCAAGGGTTTCAAGGTCTTCTGCATTAGCATCAAAAGCAACAGGCTACCCTATTGCAAAAATTGCTGCAAAATTGGCAATTGGTTATCACTTGGATGAATTAAAAAATCAAATTACACAAACTACTTCCGCTTATTTTGAACCAGCGTTGGATTATGTAATTGTAAAAATGCCACGTTGGAATTTTGATAAGTTCAAAGGCGCTAACGATACATTAGGTTTGCAAATGAAAAGTGTAGGAGAAGTAATGGCGATAGGAAGAAGTTTTACAGAAGCCATACAAAAAGCATGTCAGAGTTTAGAAAACGAGGCAATAGGCTTAGGTTATTACGGTAAAAGTTTAATGAAGAACGAAGAATTGATGGAATACATAAAAGTTCCAAAATGGGACCGTATCTTCAGAATTAAAGACGCTTTATTACAAGGCTCAACAGTTAAATCAATTGAAGCTGCAACTGGAATTGATCCTTGGTTCTTATATCAAATTAGAATCATTTGCGATATAGAGAAAAAATTAATGACTTTTAATTTGGATACTTTGCCTACTGAATTATTGAAAGAAGCAAAGCAACACGGATTTAGCGATATGCAAATTGCAAAATTATTACATGGTGATACCAATGACGATGCAGTATATGAGAAAAGAAAATCATTAGGAATCACGAGAGTGTATAAAATGGTGGACACCTGCAGTGCCGAGTTTGAAGCAAAAACACCTTATTTCTATTCAACATTCGAGAATTAATAATTAATTACTGCTTAACAGCATAACAGCCAACATATGAACGTAAAAGATATCGTAGCAATGAACGAGAAAGAAACCAGGGCCGGATTTGGCGAAGGTATTCATGAGCTAGCAAAACAAAACAGTGAAGTAGTGGTTTTAACTGCTGACTTAGCCGGTTCATTTAAGCTAGG
>CAJATB010000119.1 GCA_903944755.1 uncultured Bacteroidota bacterium | reverse complement strand
GGGACCTTAGCGTCGGTTGCAGAGCCACTAATTGCATCCTTTGGCATTATGATATCCGCTAATACAGCGATGGTAGCTATTTCGTGCTCGTCAAAGAATTTAGGCATTGCGTTTACCTTCACTAGGTAATCCTTTTCTTCTTGCATTAAATCATCTTGACTAACTGCGGCAACGGTGGTTTCTGCGCTCTTACAAGCATCTAAAACAACTGCTGCTGAAACAGTGCCTAACAATAATGCTTTGATGGAATTTCTTCTGTCCATAAAATTTATTTAAGATTTTGTTTTTGGAGTTGATCTAAAATATACTCCGAAGTACGCATTGATAGTGCTAATATAGTCCAAGTGATATTCTTGTCTGCTTGTGAAGTGAACACAGAGCCATCTACACAGAATAAATTTTTACAATCATGTGCTTGCCCCCATTCATTCAAAGGAGCAGTTTTTTTATCTTTACCCATACGCACAGTTCCTGCTTCATGAATAATATTTCCTGGATTAGATAATCCATAATTATTACTTGCATCGTCTTCTCCACCCCAAGTAATTACAGCGCCCATTTCATGCATTATTTCTTTAAAGGTTTCCTTCATGTGTTTTGCCTGATTAATTTCGTACTCGGAATTTTTCACGTTGAATTTCAAAACAGGAATACCATATTTGTCTACCACATTACTATCAATTTCACAGTAGTTGTCATACCTCGGAACAGCTTCCCCTCGGCCACCCATCCCAACACTAGCACCATAAAAAAAGCGGACATCTTCTTTTAACGACTCTCCATAACCACCAGCTTCTTTAGTTTTGCCATTCACTTTAAATTGACCGTTTAAACCTTGCTGACCCATTCCAAATCCATAATTAGGTTGGCTCATACCTCCCCAATATTCAATATGGTAACCACGTGGGAAATCTAATTTTTTATTATCCAACCACCATGGTGTATAAACGTGCATTCCACCTACACCGTCTTCGTTGTATCTTTTACGACCAAACAAAGAAGGTATCACACCACCTAGCGCTGCTCCTGTTGAATCGTGTAAATAACGACCAATAATGCCAGAACTATTTGCAAGCCCATTAGGGTGCTTTGTCGATTTTGAGTTTAACAATAAACGCGCTGTTTCACAAGTACTTGCTCCTAGTATTACCACTTTTGCATTTACTTGGTATTCTTGCTTGTCCAATGTATTTACATAAGATATACCTACTGCTTTTCCTTCCTTGTCTGTAATAACTTCTCTTGCCATAGCATGTGTTATTAAATCCACATTTCCAGTTAACACAGCAGGCATAACTAATACAGAAGAAGAAGAAAAATCGCCATACACTTTACAGGAGCGATTACATTGACCACAATAAAAACAAGCACCACGTTCGTCATTTATTTTTTTTGTTAAGATAGAAAGACGAGAAGGGATCACAGGAATATTTATGCCGCCTGCAGCTTTCTTAAACATTAGTTCATGTAAACGAGGTTTTGGAGGAGGTAAGAAAATACCATCTGGGTCATTTTCTAATCCTTCATTCGTACCATATAGTCCAATTAAGCGATCAATTTTATCATAATAAGGTTTAACGTCCTCGTACCCTATTGGCCAATCATCACCTAAGCCATCAATACTTTTTCTTTTAAAATCACGCGGCCCAAAACGTAATGAAATACGGCCCCAATGGTTAGTTCTACCACCTACCATTCTCGCTCTCCACCATTCAAATTTATCACTGCCTTTTGTTTGTGTATACGGTTCACCGTCAATATCCCATCCCCAATAACAACCATCAAACTCGCCAAATGGTCGGAATTTCGAACTCGCTCCACGACGTGGTGAGTCCCAAGGGTTTTTCAATTGAGCAGAATTTTTTGCAGGATCAAAATCGGCACCAGCTTCTAATAAGCAAACCTTAAGCCCTGCTTTTGAAAGTACATAAGCTGCCATACCACCGCCTGCACCTGAACCAACTATTACTGCATCGTAACTTTTAGGAGCTACTTTAACTTGAAAATCAGACATACGTCAATCGTTTTAGCATGGTAAATTAAAGAATAAATTTAATCAAAAAAATGAATGAAAAGTATTTTTGTTTAGGCGATTTTATGAACGGTTGCAGAAATACAAAAGGGCCCTTTTATGGGGCCCTTTTGAAACTTATACAACCCTACTTTCGAAGAAAGGGCCGATGCATTTAAAACTTACGAACAGCCCATGCTAGTTCCGCAGTTTAAACATTTATAACAAGTACCGCTGCGGATAGTAATATGTCCACAAGTACTACATGCAGGCGCATCGCTTTGCATGCTTTTTGCAGCAGCATTTACTTGGTCCATTGAACCTCCTGCGGTTTCAGCAACAGCAGCAACAATTGCTTTTGCAGCCACTGGAGTAGCAGATGGCGCAGTTACGCGAATGCTACTCAACTCAGGCTTTCCCACAAGGGTAATGTCGCCCTCCTCCCCTAAGTTTTCAACTGTTGGCTTGTCTAATACATGTACTAAATCAGTTCTACCTAAGTACTCATAAGCAAGTGCTCTGAATATAAAGTCAACAATTGAAGTAGTTGTTTTAATATTTGGATGATCCACCATTCCTGATGGTTCGAATTTCGTGAATACAAATTTATCTACAAATTCTTCCAATGGCACACCATACTGTAAACCTACAGAGATAGAAATTGCAAAACAGTTCATTAAGCTTCTAAGCGTAGATCCTTCTTTTGCTAAATCAATAAATACCTCTCCTAATTTACCATCGTTGTATTCGCCAGTTCTTAAGAATAATACTTGTCCGCCAATTCTTGCTTTTTGAGTAAAACCTCTTCGTTTTGCAGGCAACGATTTACGTTCAACAATACGTGCTAGTTGTTGCTTGAATGTAGTATCAGTTGATGCAGCCATACGCTTTTGGACTTCTTCTAATAACTCGTCTACTGTTAAGTTTCCTAAGTCTACCATTTGAGAAGCTACTTCTACAGTTTCTTCTTCAGCACCTTCAGTCTTCTTTTTCTTATCAGACTTATTACTTAATGGTTGGCTTAATTTAGAACCATCACGGTATAATGCATTTGCTTTTAAACCTAAAGACCAGCTCATTAAATAACAATCAGCAATTTCTTCTACTGTTGCTTCATGTGGCAAGTTGATTGTTTTAGAAATAGCACCAGATAAGAATGGTTGACAAGCAGCCATCATTCTAATGTGACCATGTGCATGAATATAACGCTCTCCTTTTTTACCACATTTGTTAGCACAATCAAATATTGCTAAATGTTCGTCTTTCAAATGAGGTGCACCTTCTACTGTCATTGTACCGCATACGTAATCGTTTGCAGCATCAATTTGGTCATCAGTGAATCCTAATTCTTCTAACAAGTTAAAATTCCAATCAGCAAAATCTGCTTCTTTGAATCCTAAACGCGTTAAACATGCATCACCCAATGTGAAACGGTTAAATATAAATCCAATTTCAAATGCTGATTTCGCAGCACCATTTAATTTATCTATTTCTTCTTGTGTAAATCCTTTCGCTAGTAAAGCAGCAGGGTTTACAAATGGAGCACCTTCGAAACTTGCCGCACCTACTGCATATTTAACAATATCGTCTTGTTGTTGCGCAGTGTACTTTAAGTTCTTCATTGCCTGTGGCACTGATTGGTTAATAATTTTGAAATAACCTCCGCCAGATAATTTCTTGAATTTCACTAAAGCGAAATCTGGTTCAACACCTGTGGTATCGCAATCCATTACTAAGCCAATTGTTCCTGTTGGAGCAATTACTGTTGTTTGTGCATTTCTGTAACCATATTTTTCTCCTAACTGAACCGCATCATCCCAAGCTTTTGTAGCTGCAGTTAATAAATAATCAGGAGTGAATTGAGCTTTGATTCCTTGTGGCTTAATTTCTATACCTACATAAGCACCTTCTGCATCATATGCTGCAGCACGGTGGTTACGCATAACACGTAACATATCTTCCTTATTTTCTTCGTACTTATCAAAAGTGCCTAAGAAAGAAGCCATTTCAGCAGATGTTTTGTAAGCTATACCAGTCATAATTGCACTGATAGAACCTGCAATACCACGTGCCTCCTCGCTGTCGTAAGGAATACCGCTTACCATTAACATAGAACCTAAGTTCGCAAAACCTAAACCAGTCGTTCTGTAGTCGTAAGATAATTGTGCTACTTCTTTAGAAGGGAACTGCGCCATTAAAATAGATACTTCTAATACAGTCTGCCATAATCTTGTAGTATATTCAAAACCAGTTACATCGAAACTATTGTCGTCTTCGTTAAAGAATTTACGCAAGTTAATTGAAGCCAAGTTACAAGCAGTATTGTCTAAGAACATATACTCTGAACAAGGGTTTGACGCATTGATACGTCCGCCTTTAGGACAAGTATGCCATTCGTTAATGGTAGTATCATATTGTGTTCCAGGATCCGCGCAACGCCATGCTGCATTTGAAATTTGATCCCAAACTTCTCTTGCAGGAATTGATTTCATCACACGACCATCGGTACGTGCAATTAAATCCCAGTTACCGTCTTCTGATAATGCTTTAAAAAAGCTATTTGGAATACGCACCGAGTTATTTGAATTTTGGCCTGAAACAGTTGCATAAGCTTCTCCTTCATAACCATTGTCATAACCAGCAGCTACTAATGCAGCAACTTTATCTTCTTCTTGTACTTTCCAGTTTATGAATTCTAAGATTTCTGGATGGTCTAAATCCAAACAAACCATTTTAGCAGCACGACGTGTTGTTCCACCTGATTTGATTGCACCAGCAGCACGGTCACCAATTTTCAAGAAGCTCATTAAGCCACTTGAAGAACCACCGCCAGATAATTTTTCATTTGCTCCTCTAATTTGAGAGAAGTTTGTACCAACACCAGAACCATATTTAAAAATTCTTGCTTCTCTTGTCCATAAATCCATGATACCACCTTCGTTCACTAAATCATCACTCACACTTAAAATAAAACATGCATGCGGCTGAGGACGCTCATACGCACTTGTTGAACGCTTTAATTGCTTGTCCTTAGGATCAACATAATAGTGCCCCTGTGCACCACCTGTGATACCATAGCTTTCATGCAATCCTGTGTTAAACCATTGTGGAGAGTTGGGTACACAAGCTTGGTTTAAAATACTGTATACTAATTCCTCGTAGAAAACTTGCGCGTCCTTCGCAGTTGCGAAATAACCATAACGCTCACCCCATACGCGCCAACAATTGGCCATGCGATGTGCAACTTGTTTAACACTCGTTTCTCTTCCTAATGAACCATCGGGTTGAGGAACACCTGCTTTTCTAAAATATTTTTGGGCTAGAATATCCGTAGCAATTTGGCTCCATTGCTTGGGCACTTCTACATTTGTCATTTCAAAAACTTTCTCGCCGTTTGGATTTTTGATGACACTGTCTCTGTAGTCATACTCAAATTGTTCAAATGGAGTTAGATTTTCTTTTGTAAAAAGGCGTTGAAACTGCAAGCCTTTTTTTGCTTTTGGATTAGCCATGTTATAATTCTATTTATAGGGTTGGTCGTAAAATTTCAACAAGATTTGAAAAACCTTATTGGGTATACGAAAATATCCTTCTGAATCCAAACTTCCTTAACTGAAATATCAACAGATTGTGGATAAGGATAGTGGATTAATACAAACCCCACGACCCTATTGATTTGCGTGAATTATCCCCATGCAATGTTAGTTTCTGAGGAAATAAAATCTTTTATTATACGTTTTTTTTGTAATAAATGAATAAGGCATCCATATTAGCATTAAAAATCAATATTTTTGGGAATCCTAAGAAATGTAGTACCCTACAAGCCTATATGAAATGAAGCAAGAAACATACGATAAAATTGTCAAGAACAAGGCCCAGTCGAATAAAGCGTTTGCTGTATTAATTGACCCTGACAAAATTAATGACGCCCTTTTATTGAAAACCATTGCTATTGCATTGGAAGCTAAAGTGGACTTCTTTTTCGTTGGAGGAAGCTTAGTGGTTACTAATACCTTAGACCATATTGTAGCTATTATAAAACAACACTGTGCTATTCCTGTTATTCTGTTTCCTGGCTCTCCTGACCAAATTACGCCAAAAGCAGACGCTTTATTATACCTATCCTTGATTTCCGGAAGGAACCCCGAGCTTTTAATTGGGCAGCATGTAATTAGCGCCCCTTTTGTAAAACAAAGTGGGCTTGAAATTATACCTGTTGGGTACATGCTAATTAATGGCGGCACTCCAACCACTGTTTCTTACATATCTAATACAAACCCAATACCCGCAAACAAAAACGACATTGCCACTTGCACCGCAATGGCGGGAGAAATGCTTGGATTGAAACTTATTTATATGGACGCTGGCAGTGGAGCTCAGCATGCTATCCCGACAGAAATGATTCAACAAGTAGCAAAAAATATTCAAATTCCACTAGTAGTTGGTGGTGGTATCACTACCCCCGAGAAGGCACTTGCAAACTGTGTGGCAGGAGCTGATATTATTGTAGTAGGAAACGCTATTGAAAAAGACCCATCCTTAATTAAGGCTATTGCAAATGCAATACATAGCTTGAATAAATAATTTAATTAGCTTGCTTTAGAAACTCATCATTTCCTTAAACTTCACAGTTTGGCGACGACTAATTTCTATTTTTTCTCCTCCTTTTAATTCAACTAGCAACCCTCCATTAAAATAAGGTTCTATTTTTTCTATCCAATGCAAGTTTATAATATGCTTTCTGTTGGCTCTGAAAAAGACGCGATCGTCAAGCCTATCTTCTAATGAATTCAATGACTTTAAAATAAGCGGTTTATGAGTTGAGAAATAAACTTTTGCATAATTGCCTACACTTTCGAATAACCTTATTTCGGCTAGTTTCACAAACCAACAACGTTCCCCATCCTTAACAAATACTTGGTCAAGTTCAGTTAATGGACCTCGATGATTACCCGACAAACTCGCCTGTTCTAATTGTATTTCTGCTTGTAGTTTTTGAATTGCATCCGCTAGTCTTTTAGGGTCTATTGGCTTTAATAAATAATCTAACGCGTTTACCTCAAACGCTCTTAATGCAAACTCATCATATGCTGTTGTGAAAATTACTTTTGGTGCTTTTTCTAATTCTGCCAATAAATCAAACCCTGTTTTCCCTGGCATTTGTATATCCAAAAAAATCAAGTCTGGCCTGGTTAAATCAATTTTTTCTATGCCTTCATCTACACCACTCGCTTCTTCTATCACTTGTATTTCGGGATGCAATTCCAATAATTTTTTTAGCTCATTTCTTGCCAACCTTTCATCGTCTATGATAATTGCTTTTATGGACATACCCTAGTTTTTTAAATTTGAAATTGGGATAACTAATTTTGCGGTTACTACATCAGGAAGGCCCTGGTAAATATCAAATTGAGCATTGCCTCGGTACAAAATATTTAGCCTGTCCCTCGTACTTTTTAAGCCAAATCCTCCTTGTTCCTCTGCTTCTAAGTGCCCTGTATTTTCAACTACTAGCACATGTTTCTGTGCTTCGTATTTAGAACTAATTTTTATAGTGCAGTCTCCCGCATGCTTTCCTAGTCCATGTTTTATAGCATTTTCTACAAGGGTTTGTAGCATCATGGGAGGCATTTGATTGACAAGTGTATTCGAGTCTATATCATATTCTATTTTAAGTCGGTCTTCGAAACGAATGTATTCGAGTGCTAAATAATCTTTTACAATATTTAATTCTTTTTCGAAAGGAGCTATTTCTACTTTATCCACTAATATACTGCTACGTAAAATATTACTTAACTCGGTTATGGCTTGTCTTGCACGTATTGGATTTTCGTCCACCAATGCTCGAATGCTATTTAGTGCATTAAATATAAAGTGTGGATTAATTTGCGACTTAATGGTTTTAAGTTGCAGTTCCTTAATCGTACTTTCTAGTTTAATTTTTTGAATTTCTTCTGCATTTGAAAATTCAATATAATGCCAAAGAATATAAACAGACATCCATATTAATAAAATTGGCGTGTCAAATATTAAACTTATTAAAAACCTTTTTACTACTCTTGCGGAACGCCAGTCTTGTGCAATTTGTTGAATGGATAAATCGGGCAAAGAATAGTTTGTCATTGATTTACCAGCATCATACAACTTGAAAATTTCAAAAATAAAACTAGCCAATGCACTGTATAAAATCGACGATACAACAAATAGGAAAAACAACTTCCACCACTTATTCGATGTCATTGGCGGGCGCATTCCAAAACGCAACATTGCGGTCCTTAATAAATGCGTGATTAGTAACCCAAGGACAATATTAATAGCCATTCTAGGATAAAAAATAGGACTTAACTGCTTATCAAGGATATAGGAGAAAAATATGATGGTTAGGCCATAGCTAAACCAACCTGCCAGCTGGCAAGTCCAATAAAAGGAGGAGTGAAGTTTTTTCATCTACTCAAATTTACTTCAATATACGGCTTCGAGCTCGCTAATTTAGGACTAGTGGCAAATTAGGTAGGTATGCGGTAGCCCCTATTTATCTTTGAACTTTTCACCTATATTTATGTTATTAACTTACTTTTACATACCAAAACTTAATAATGCATTTCGAAGCAGGTCCTTTATTGAAAACAATTGATTCCCCCGATGATTTGAAGAAAATCTCTAGGGAGAAATTAAATCAAGTTTGTGACGAATTGCGTCAATACATAATTGATGTAGTGAGTGTGCATGGCGGACATTTCGCATCTAGCCTTGGAGTTGTTGAATTAAGTGTTGCATTGCATTATGTTTACAATACGCCTTTCGATCAGCTAGTCTGGGACGTGGGGCACCAAGCTTATGGCCATAAAATTTTAACTGGTAGAAGAGACCAGTTTATTTCAAATAGAAAATATAAGGGGTTAAGTGGTTTTCCTAAACGTTCCGAAAGCGTATATGACACTTTTGGTGTGGGTCACTCTTCTACTTCTATTTCAGCTGCCTTAGGTATGTCCATGGCCGCAAAATATAAGAAGGAGAATAGAAAATCGGTTGCTATTATTGGTGATGGTTCTCTAACTGCCGGCATGGCTTTCGAAGCTATGAACCACGCGGGTGTTGCTGATAGTGACGTGTTAATTATTTTGAATGATAATAACATGAGTATTGACCCCAATGTTGGTGCACTAAAGGAATATTTAACGGATATAAGTACCTCTCCTACTTACAATAAATTCAGAGACGAACTTTGGCAGTTAATGGGAAAGCTACCTATTGGAAAAACATTCACTAGGGAGATGGCATCTAAAGTGGAAGCAGGTTTAAAAGGAGTAGTTTCTAAAAGCAGTAATTTATTTGAAGCATTGAACCTGCGTTATTTCGGTCCTATTGACGGGCATAATATCACAAACTTAGTTGACACCTTGAAGGATTTACGTGATATTCCTGGCCCTAAAATATTACATATCCTAACTGTTAAAGGAAAAGGATACGAGTTGGCAGAACAGAATCAAACTAAATGGCATGCTCCAGGACTTTTTGATAAGTTAACTGGCGAGATTATAAAGAAAACAATTGACACGCCTCAGCCTCCAAAATACCAAGATGTATTTGGAAATACCTTAGTTGAGTTAGCGACACAAAATTTAGACATAATGGGCGTAACCCCTGCAATGCCTAGTGGATGTTCTTTGAAATTCATGATGGATGCTATGCCAGACCGAGCATTTGATGTTGGTATTTGCGAACAACATGCTGTAACATTAAGCGCTGGATTAGCAACACAAGGGTTAAAAGTATTTTGTAATATTTATTCTTCCTTTATGCAACGTGCTTACGACCAAGTAATTCACGATGTTGCTATACAAAAACTACCTGTAGTATTTTGCCTTGACCGCGCTGGACTTGTGGGAGAAGACGGACCAACACACCACGGATGTTATGATTTAGCTTTTTTCAGATGCATTCCAAATATGATTATTTCCGCTCCTATGAACGAACAGGAGTTGCGCAATCTTATGTATACTGCACAATTGCCAGAAATTAAATTACCTTTTGTAATACGATATCCTAGGGGTGAAGGGGTAATGGTAGACTGGAAAAAACCATTTGAAAAAATAGAAATTGGAAAGGGTAGAAAATTAAAAGACGGTAAGGATATTGCTATTCTTACTATTGGTCACCCTGGGAATTTTGCTCAAACTGCTATCAGAAATTTAAGAACAGCCGATATCGATCCTGCACATTATGATATGCGTTTTGTAAAACCATTAGACGAAAATTTATTACACGAAGTGTTTCAAAATTATACTAAAATAGTAACCGTGGAAGACGGTACTGTTGTGGGTGGTTTAGGAACTGCTGTATTGGAATTTATGAACGCTCATGGCTACAATAGTCAAATAAGTATTTTAGGTATTCCTGATGCAATTGTAGAACATGGTAGTATAAAAGAATTACACCATGAATGTCATTACGACGCTGCTGCCATTGGCGATGCGGTTAAAACAATGCTTGGAAAATCGGTACTAATTGAAGCTTAGTAACTGCTAACAGTTAAATGGCCCAACTAGTTCAAACTAGGGTCAAAATCTCCTTCTCCAGTTAATGTTGCTGTATCATTTGGTTCGTCCTTAAAGGCGTCCAAATTAGGTGTCTCATAAGCATCAACAGGTTCAATATAGCCAGGTTCTAAATCATCCTCCCTGTTCTCATTCCATTCGATTATAAAATTATTTCGACCTTCGCCAACCGACAAGCGCATATATTTTTGTTGTGCTAATTCTAATATTGATAAGAAAAGAAATAAAGCGTGTACACGATCCTGGCATATATCAAACACTTTTTCAAAGGCTACTGTTTTTTCTTCTTCCACAGCCTTTAATAAATATTCCCTGCTTCCTTCCATGGTATAATTATACCTAACCACGGTATGTACTGGCTTATTTTGACGATCCTGCAAACGAGTCATTACTTTCTCGAAAGACTTCATCAATTTGAACAAAGTAACTGTTTGTAGTTCTGTACCTTCCGCTGCTTCTTCCCCAACTAGTGACATTTCTTTTTGAATATTGCCACGCTTCATCATCAGCATCCTAAGTGACTCAAGGTCGGCCATTTCAACTGCAGCTTCCTTGTACTTCTTGTATTCTAATATTTTATCAATTAATTCTTGCCTTGGGTCAATTTCATTTCCAGAGGAATCAATTTCTTTTCTTGGCAAAAGTAATTTTGCTTTAATACGCATTAACGTAGATACGAAAAGTATAAATTCGCTACTTAATTCAATATTCAATTTGTCTTGCCCATGGATGAAGTCTAGGAAATCTTTAATGATTTTTGTGATCTGAATATTATAGATATCCATCTCGTCCCTTTCAATGAAGAAAAGTAAAAGATCAAAAGGTCCTTCAAACTGGTCCACTTTAATCGAATAATTAGCATGCTGACTCATAGGCTACAAAGAAAAGCAAACCTCCTTAAATTCCCCGTAAATAGGTGATTATTTATCCACTTTTAGGTAAAAATGGAGCATCTTTGATCAAATTATAATTGAATGCAAGGTAAGTGGACTAATTGGCTCGTTTTTGCGCTCCTTTCTGTTGTTTGGGGCAGTTCCTTTATACTGATGAAGGAGGGCTTAAAAGTTTTTTCACCCTACCAAGTTGCCTCTCTTAGAATGTTAACGGCAGGCCTAATTTTAGGCCCCTTTGCCTACAAGGCCCTTAAAATTATTCCAAGAAAAAAAATGGGCTTAATAATATTATCAGGTATCCTTGGCAATTTTATTCCTGCCTACCTTTTTTGCATTGCGGAAACACAAATTGATAGCTCACTTGCGGGTATATTAAATTCATTAACCCCCATGTTTACCATTATTGTAGGCGTACTTTTCTTTAACGTTAAAACAAGTATGGTAAAAGTAATTGGAATGATTATTGGATTTATAGGATTAAGCTTTTTATTGGCAGCTGGCAAGGATGTTAGCTTGCATAATTTATCCTTTGCAGGGCTGGTTTTACTAGCCACTTTATTTTATGGCATCAACGTCAACATAGTTGGCAGGTATATGCAACAACTAGGCTCACTTAATGTAGTGTCTATTGCATTTGCCTTTTTAATTATTCCAAGTGCCTGTGTATTATATTTTACCGGCTATTTTAATAACAATTTTAGTGACCCCCTAGTAATTCGTTCTTTAATGGCGAGTAGTATACTTGGCATTGTGGGTACTTCTATTGCTACTATCTTATTTTATTTTTTAGTAAAACGCGCAGGCATTGTATTTGGATCGCTTGTAACCTATGGCATCCCTGTAATTGCAGTGGTATGGGGCCTTTTGGACGGAGAGTCCTTAAGTTTAATGCAAATTGCTTGCTTAGGAATTATCTTATTGGGAGTACTCATTGTGAACCGAGGTGATTTTAATTTCCTCCCTTTTCTACGAAAAAAAGATACTGCATAATTGCAAATAGATACAACCTAAAAATGCCCCCATTAAGTGTCTAACTTTTTGGGGGCATTTATTATTGAGGGCCTTTTTTATTTTTTGAACAGCTATTAAACTGTCATGATTTCTTTTTCTTTTGCCTCTAGGTGCTTTTCAACAAGTGCAATATGCTTGTCCGTAATTGCTTGAATTTCGTCTTCTGCTCCTTTACAAATATCTTCACTTGCGCCGTCCTTTTGTAGTTTCTTCACTTGTTCAATATGATCACGTCTAATATTACGAATAGCTACCTTGCTTTGTTCCCCCTCAGCACTTGCTTTTTTGAACAGCTCCTTTCGACGTTCTTCCGTTAATGGAGGCATGAATAATCGGATATTTATACCGTCATTTTGGGGTGTAATGCCAATATTAGCAGCCATTATTGACCTTTCAATAGGCGCAAGCATGTTTTTCTCCCAAGGTTGAATACTTATAGTTCTTGAGTCTAATACTTGCACGTTTGCCACTTGGCTTATAGGAGTTGGGGTTCCATAATAATCCACATTGATACCTTCTAAGATAGAAGGAGTCGCTTTCCCCGCCCTTATTTTAGCAATCTCGATTTCCAAGTGATTAATCGCCTTTTTCATGGCTAATTCTGCTTCACTTGTGATTTTTTTTAGTTCCTCTGACATACATGGATAATTTGAGGCTACAAAGCTACGCAAATGATCGTATTCTACATAGGCCTTTTTTTAGGCCTTTATTAAATAATTCAATGCTTTTTAGCGTATGAATTCTATCTTTGCGCACACAAGTATTCTATATTATGCCAACAACTGAATTAACAAAAATTGCTTCCCAAGTTAGAAGAGACATTGTAAGAATGGTCCACGCTCAACAAAGTGGTCACCCAGGTGGCTCATTAGGTTGCACCGACTTCTTAACAGCACTTTATTTTAAAGTAATGAAAATAGATACCAATTTCTCTATGGACGGGAAAAATGAAGATTTATTTTTCTTATCTAACGGCCATGTTTCTCCTTTGTTTTACTCAGTGTTAGCTAGGGCTGGTTATTTTGAAATTAAAGAACTAGCTACTTTCCGAAAAATAAATTCTCGTTTACAAGGACATCCAACTACGCACGAACACCTTCCTGGCATTCGTATTGCAAGCGGTTCTTTAGGCCAAGGAATGAGTGTGGCAATTGGTGCTGCATTAACTAAAAAGTTTAATAACGACGATCGCATTATATACTCATTGCATGGTGATGGGGAATTACAAGAAGGTCAAAACTGGGAGGCAATTATGTTTGCTGCTCACAATAAAGTTGACAACTATATCGCAACCATTGATGTAAACGGACAACAAATTGATGGTCCTTTGAGCGCTGTATTGTCTTTGGATAGTTTAGAAGATAAATTTAAAGCATTCCATTGGACCGTATTACATATGGACGGACATGACATGGATAATATCCTTGCTACTTTAGAAAAAGCAAAGGGCCTAACTGGACAAGGCAAGCCAATTTGTATTTTAATGAAAACCGAGATGGGCAAAGGAGTTGATTTTATGGAAGGCAGCCACGAATGGCATGGTATTGCTCCAAGCGACGACCAATTAGCAAAAGCATTGGGCCAATTAGAAGAAACTTTAGGAGATTATTAATCCTGTAGCATATTTTGAAAAGCCTAAGTCTTCATTGATTTAGGCTTTTTTATTTAGCTATTTCCCTGCGATAAATTACAATTAATACCTTAAACAATTCTTTCAAATAGGCGCGAAGCTGCTTTTCGGGCAGGGATCCATCCAGCTAAAATAGCAATCAATATTACTAGTGTGGTAATAGCTACATAGTCCATTAACATTGGCTTAATTGGGTAATAATCAATTACAAAAGAATTGCCCGCCAATTTTATAAAATGGAATTTATCCTGTAGCCAACAAAAAATACTTGCAAGTACCCCTCCAATAAAAGCGCCCGCAAATGCCATTATGCCTGATAGTAATAAAAATATTTTTTGAATATCCCAAGGTGTTGCACCTAATGCATGTAAAACATGAATGTCCTTTTGTTTTTCTAATACCAACATCGTTAATGCACCTACTAAATTAAAGGAAGCCACTACCATTATTAATGCAAGTATGGCAAAAATAATCCACTTTTCCACCTGCATTATTTTATACAAGTCGCTGTTTTGTTGATACTTATTTTGAACAACAAAGCCATCCCCCATAACTGCTTGAATAGCCTCCACTATTTCACTTTCTTGATTGGCATTCACCGAAAATTCAATAGCAGTAAATTGGTTAGTATCTAAATCAAATAAATATTGTGCAAAAGCAGCATTAGTAAAAACATATTGTTCATCAAATTCTTGTTGAACAGAAAAAGCGCCCGACTGAGTAGCTGGTAAAGAATTCAGCTGCCCTAATGCCGTAAAAGCCTTCCCAGACCTATTTACAGCGTATAGTTGCAAGGTGTCGCCTAATATTTCTTGAAATAATCCAAGCTTTTGTTCTACCCCAATGCCTACTACCAATTTGGGATTCGAAATAGTTCCTAAGTCAAAACTGCCTCGCTTTAAATAATTACTTACTTTATTAATATGGCTATAAGTGCCTTCTACTCCTTTTACTTGTACCACCGATTGCAAACCGTCATTAACTAGTAAAGCCCTATTTTCAACTGTCTTGCTCACCCACTTTACCCCTTGAATAGCTTGTAGCTTAAATGTTGTGCTGTCCTGAATAGTGAAAAATTTTCCTTGCTTTGGTGTAACACGTATGTCTGCATAAAAATCGGCGTATAAGCCCTTAACTACTTCTGTAAAACCATTAGATACACTTAATATAGTGATTAAAGCCGCCGTGCCAATAGCTATGGCAAAAACACTAACCCAGGCAATTATTTGAATTGCCTGAAAAGCATACTTGCCTCTAAAATAACGCCATGCAAATAAAAAATGCACTTATAATTTTTTTAGAATCTCTTCCATTTTAAACACATAGTCTAATGTGTCGTCTAAATAAAAATGTAATACAGGGATACGCCTTAACTGCTGTTTCATCGCCTCTTGCAAATGCTTTTTAATATCCCATGCACGTGTTTCAATTTGCTTAAAACATGCGGCTGGGTCCTTAACTTGAAACAAGCTTAAGTAAATACGGGCTTCCAATAAGTCGGGGGTCACTTTTACGGTAGATATGGAAACCATTCCCCCTTGTAAATTATTAAGTCCCAATTTAAGAAATATATCGTTTAAGGTACTTTGGATTGCACCCGCTACTTGTTTTTGTCTTTTACCTTCTTCCATAATCAAAATCGTTGATTCGCTGTAAAATTAGTTACTTTGCTCATTATTCCGAAGAATAGTTTGAATATGAAGAAATTTATTCGCATCATTAGTTATATCAAAGAATACAAAGCCTTTATGGGCTTGTATACCCTTTTCATTTCCTTGTCAATTGTCTTTAGCTTATTCTCATTGGGAATGCTAATGCCTTTCATGGACCTGATTTTTGGCATTAATGAATTTTCAAGCACTGCGGTAGTTGCGACACCCGACTCGGGGAATTTTAAGGAAGTACTTTATAGCTTCTTGCAAAAAAACATCCTCCAATATGGCAAAACCAATGCACTTGGCTGGATTTGTCTAGGATTTGTGACTACGGTATTATTGAAAAATATTTTCTTGTATTTGGCTTTTTACTTTTTAGCACCTATCCGAAATGCGGTAACAAAAAAGTATTCAAAATTATTATACGACAAAATTCTAAAATTGCCAATTGGCTATTTTACCGAACAAAGAAAAGGCGATATTCTAAGTAGGTCGTCTAATGATATTGCTGAACTAGAGAGTTCAGTAATTGGCGCGTTGGAAGGACTAATTAAAGAACCTTTGAATATTATTGG
>CAJATB010000118.1 GCA_903944755.1 uncultured Bacteroidota bacterium | reverse complement strand
CGGCGTCGACTAATGCTTGTTTGACCGAACCAGCCTCAAATTGTTTTGTTTTGCGTTTGTACAAGAATGCTTCTCTTGTAGGAATCTCAAGCATATACCTGGTAACCCTTTCTACTAAATAAGGCACTGTCCAGCCCTCTTTCTTCATGGCACTAAACAACTTCGATAAATTGCTTATCTCGAAATACACATCCCCTCTATATCTTTTTAATGGATTATCTTTTTTAAAGCCATCAATTAATTTTTTAAATAATTCTATCTTCTCTAATTCTGATATAGGGTCTAAGGTTGTTTTGTCAAATAAGGATAAATTGTCTTGTATGATGTCGTTACAGAATGAATGAAAAGTGGCAATATTTACCTTGTAGGCACTTGTTCCAATAAATTGAACTAGCCTTTTGCGCATCGCTATGGCTCCGGCATCCGTGTAGGTAAGGCACAATATGTTTTCAGGTGGGGTGTCGGTCTCCAACATAATCTTACCAATACGTGCACTTAATATTTGTGTTTTTCCCGTACCAGGTCCGGCAATAACCATAACAGGCCCCTCAATAGTGTCTACTGCGATTTGTTGTTGCGCATTCAGGCCTTTATAAATTTCTTCAAAAGCAATTAATTGTTCCTCTTTGGATATCATATTATAAAATTAGTGGCTTTATTTCTAAATCTTGCAACAAAACAACCGTTGTAGTGTTATAATATTATGTCAAAAGTATATACAATCAACACCGTTCAAAATATCCCCATATCCCTTGAAGAAGCTTGGGATTTTTTTAGTAGCCCGGCTAACCTTGCTAAAATCACTCCAAGCCATATGGGTTTTAACATAATTAGCAAGCACCATGGGGCTAAAATGTACCCAGGTCAAATAATTGAATACACTGTTTCTCCCGTTTTAGGAATTCCTTTGTATTGGATGACCGAAATAACCCATGTTCAGGAAGGCAAGTATTTTGTAGACGAACAACGCTTCGGACCCTACCTTATGTGGCATCACCAACATCATTTTACCGCCATTGAGGGCGGCGTGAGGATGGAAGACATTGTACATTATAAAATCCCTTTTAGCTTTTTGGGAGATATTGCGCAGGTATTATTTGTCAAAAACCAGTTAAAGGGAATATTTGATTACAGAATCCAGGCAGTGACTGAAAAGTGGGGTACTTACAAGCCTTAGTTTTTGGGTAAGAAGTTTTTATAAAATAGTTAGTAATAAAACACATTGTTATTTTTATTTTACTAAACTTTGTTGTCAATTTAATATTTACATGGCACACACATCTGGTGGTAGGCAAGCACACAAACTTTCGGTTGCAGGTTTAATCGTTACTCTTGGTATTATTTATGGGGATATTGGTACTTCACCCTTGTATGTATTCAAGTCCATTGTTAATGATAAAATTATTACCGAACAACTAGTTTACGGTGCTATATCTTGCGTGTTTTGGACCCTCACTTTACAAACTACTTTTAAATATGTTTTATTAACACTTCGTGCCGACAATAGAGGGGAGGGTGGCATTTTCTCTTTATTTGCTTTAATCAGAAGATATGTAAAGTGGATTTATATTC
Source organism: uncultured Bacteroidota bacterium (assembly GCA_903944755.1). Lineage (GTDB taxonomy): Bacteria > Bacteroidota > Bacteroidia > Chitinophagales > Chitinophagaceae > Sediminibacterium. The sequence goes on along the minus strand of CAJATB010000118.1, from coordinate 1,013 downwards.
CTGCAATTTTTGGAGCAGCTTTATTATTAGCTGAGGGTATGATTACGCCGCCTATTTCAGTTTCTTCAGCCATTGAGGCCCTAAGTGGCGTTAAAGGTTTGGAGAAAATTTTTATTCCTGGTAACACACTCACCGTTGGCATTGTTGCAACAATCATTTCTTTACTTTTCTTCTTTCAACGTTTTGGTACAAAAATTGTTGGGTTTGCTTTTGGCCCCATCATGCTCGTTTGGTTTTCCATGATTTTGATTTTGGGGTTTGCTCAAGTAATTCAACATCCTGGTATTTTCAAAGCATTGAATCCTTATTATGGGATTGATTTATTAGTTAATTACCCGAGCGGTTTTTGGTTATTAGGTGCAGTTTTTTTATGTACCACAGGAGCTGAAGCTTTGTATAGTGACTTAGGACATTGTGGGCGTCAGAATATACAAATAAGCTGGATTTTCGTGAAAATTGCATTGGTCATGAATTATATGGGGCAGGGTGTATGGTTGTTAAACAATGTAGGTCATACTATAGGAGATGCAAATCCATTTTATTCTATTATGCCTAATTGGTTTTTATTAGTAGGAATTGCCATTGGGGCTTTGGCTGCGATCATTGCTAGTCAAGCATTAATAAGCGGATCTTTTACTTTAATTAACGAAGCTATTAGTATGAATTTTTGGCCTCGTGTAACAGTTAAATTTCCTACAGAACAAAAAGGACAAATATATATTCCAAGTTTCAATATAATTTTATGGGTAGGCTGCATAACCATGTTATTTTATTTCCGAGATAGTGAAAGTATGGTGCATGCTTATGGGTTCTCTGTAATCATGACAATGATGATGACTACCATTCTTGTCAATTTTTATTTAATAAACGTAAAAAGATGGAATAGATGGCTAGTTGCGTTTGTGATTTTAATTTTTAGTACTGTTGAGATCTCTTTCTTTATAGCTAATGTCATAAAGTTTAAATATGCTATTATAACCTTTGCTTTTTCATTAAGTATTATATTAGTGATG
>CAJATB010000117.1 GCA_903944755.1 uncultured Bacteroidota bacterium | reverse complement strand
CAAAAAGTGTTTCAATTTTTGAAACAAAAAGGCTATGCAAAAGCTAAATTATAAGTACTAAAAATATATTTCTAAGTTCAACCTACTTTTGAGTGCTGCCACCATTGGGTATTGCTCGGCAATACGTTCATATTTTTGCTTACTGTTTAAGCGCATATGTAATGGAACATCTTCCTTCTCTCCGGCATCAACAAGAATGCTAAATTGTAAAGCACGATTTTGAAAAGCATCCCAAATTTTTTCTAGGAAGTTCATGCGTTCTTGTTCTACAAATTTTTGGGCAGTTAATGCGTTTACAGTTACCGTAAAATGAGTTTCATCTTCGATAGTTAATTGAGCAATTTTAAAGGTACCAAATGAAGCATGTTTCGCAATAGATTCCAAGTAAATAGCATATTCGTCCCAGCATTTTCTTAATAGTTCCATAGACAAAGGAAGCGATTCCTGTACTTCTTCAATATCGTATTTGCTACCGTATTTTTGCTGTAGAACCGCTAACAAATTTTTCTTTGTTCCTGGCAAGTCAATGGAAACAGGAACTGACGCAGTAGTCGGCGCAATGGAATGGGCTATAGTTGCAGCAATCGGTTCAGTTTTTGCCTTAGTGGTAATAGGGGCTGGACTAGCTAGCTTTTCCACTGGCTTAGCTATTTTAGTATTAGTTTCAATAACTAATTTAGCCTCAGATGTAACAACTACATTACTTAAGGGAACAATTTTTTTAAGCCGAATAGGATAGTGGCTATCAACTAGTTTTTTTTTTACTATTTGGTTATCTTCCAAACTTAACTCAATTGCTTGCTGTAAAAAATTGAGTTTAATAATAGCCATTTCCACATGTAACCTTTTATTACGCGCCATTTTAAATTGAATCTCCGCTTCATTTAAAATATTCAAAGCACTTACTAAATAGGGTGTGCTAATTTGCGAGGCGGTAGTCACATATTGGTCGCGCCAGCCTTCAATTGATTCTAATAATTTTGCACTTGCGGGGTCCTTACAAACTAATAAATTCCGAATGAAGCTTGCTAGGCCGTATAAAACCATATCGCCTTCAAACCCTTTCTGATTTATTTCGTCGTATAATAACATCGCTGCAGTTAAGTCTTGCTTACTTAAGTGGTCCAACAGTTTAAAGTAGTATTCTTCGTCTAAAATATTTAAATGCTCTAAAGTATTTTTATACGTTAGTGCTCCATTAGTGAAACTCACTATTTTATCCAAAATACTTAAAGCGTCACGCATACATCCTTCACTCTTTTGAGCAATTAACTGTAACGCGTTTCTTTCCGCTTTGATATGTTCTTTTTCAATAATTTCTTCAAGGTGAGTAACCGTGTCGTTTGATATAATCCGCTTGAAATCAAAAATTTGACAACGACTTAAAATGGTAGGTAGTATTTTATGCTTTTCGGTAGTAGCTAAAATAAATATTGCATAAGGAGGAGGCTCCTCTAATGTTTTTAAAAATGCATTAAAGGCACTAGCACTTAACATATGGACCTCATCCACTATATACACTTTGTATTTACCTGCCTGTGGAGCGAAACGAACCTGTTCAACAAGGGCGCGTATATCGTCTACCGAGTTATTGCTTGCCGCATCTAATTCATGGATATTTAAACTTGCACCTTTTTCAAAAGAAACACAACTTTCACATTTATTACAAGCTTCTCCGTCCTTACCAACGTTCGTACAGTTAATTGTTTTAGCAAGTATCCTTGCACAAGTAGTTTTTCCAACACCTCGTGGCCCACAAAATAAAAATGCATGTGCTAAATGGTTGCTTAGAATAGCATTTTTAAGTGTAGTAGTGATATGCGACTGCCCCACAACGGTATTAAAGTTCTGAGGCCTGTATTTCCTAGCTGAAACAATAAAATTTTCCATACTTAGTACGCAAGATACATATTTAACCCTTAAAATTTGAGCTCGTTTATCAACATTATTGCCCTGAATATTCCATAACAGGGTGTCGCTCAAAAGGGCGTGCATTGGTGTCGAAAATATGTCTAAAAGTGACCATACGTCGGCTAGGTTTTGCACCTAGGCTTTTGTATATATTTACCATTTTTGGGTTCCAGTCGGCGGCCCAACCCATTTCGTATTCTTTGTAGGTATCAATCTTGTAAATTAACAAGGCACTCGAATAAATCAAAAAGCTATCAATGCCTAATGACTGGTATTTTGGAACTACCCCAAATGCTAAGCCAGTTAATCGTTGATTTTGGCCTCTCCATTTCATCCATAATAATTGAATTTTTTGGATTAGTCCTAGTTGTCCGTCAAAATGCTTAAAATATTGATTTACATCCGGCACATTAATGAACATGGCAATTGGCTCCTCTTTATAATAGGCAAACCAAATCACGCGTGCGTCCATAATTGGTTTTAATGTTTTGAACAATTTCATAATTTGCTCAAGTGTAATAGCCTTAGCCTCTCCATGTTGTGCCCATGCCGCATTATAAATAGTTACAAAGTCCTGTGCGTATTTTTCTAAATTATTTTTATCTAAATGCCTAGCTTGGTATTCAGGTTTTGCTTTAAATTTTTCATAACGCTCCTTAAACCGAGGAGGCAATTCGTCAACTATATTTAGCTTATAGTAATATTGATTATAATAGTTTTCAAAACCATAATTGGTTAATAACTGCTCATAATAAGGAGGGTTATACGACATGCCGTACATAGGTTCCATATGAAAACCTTCAACCATTAAGCCCCACCATTTATCCCTATCTCCAAAATTAATAGGGCCATCCATTGCCTCCATGCCGTTTTCTGCCAACCAGCTTTTTGCAGTATCAAATAATAAGTTGGCAGCATCCTGATTATCAATGCAATCAAAATAGCCTACACACCCAACCGGGAAGTCGGTTCCTTTATTTTTATATTTTGAATAGTAGAATGCTGCAATACGTCCAATAGCTTCTCCTGCATTATTTTGGATTACCCATTTCTTCGCATCGCCATTCTGGAACAACTTATTTTTATTTCGATCAAACACTTGAAGCACCTCTTTATCAAGGGGCCTTATATAATTAGCGTTACCCTCATTGACAGTTGCATTGAGGTCTAAAAAGGTCTTTTCTAAACTTGGTGTATTTACTTCGGCCACTCTCATGGCTGCAATTTAAAATTTTTTTAAGACACTTAGGGCGAAAATTCCAGCAGTCTCAGTTCTGAGTCTGGTTGGGCCTAGTTCAATTGCTTGATATTGTAGAGATAATGCGACTTCTATTTCTTTTGGGCTAAAGTCTCCTTCGGGCCCAATAAGTAAAATACAATTGTTACTTGGAGCAAGCTCTTTTATTGATATTTTTTGTCCTTGCTCGCAATGTGCGATGTATTGTTGTGGCGCATTATAAGTACTTATAAAGTCATTGAATTTTGTGGGACTGGCCAAAACAGGTAACCAAGCTTGTTGACTTTGTAACATTGCAGATTGCAATATATTTTGCATGCGTTCGGTCTTAAATCTTTCATGTATTGTTCTTTCACACATTAATGGCACAATAGTATGTATACCCATTTCGGTTGCTTTTTCTACAAGCCATTCTAGCCTTACTGCATTTTTTAATAAAGAAATGCCCAGTGTAATTTTTTGTGTGCTTGGCGCAATTGTTTTTTCTAATTGAATATTTACGGCAGTATTCTTCTTATGCGCAATGGTAATTGTAGCTTCAAATAGCTGTCCTATTCCATTTGTTAAATCAATACGGGCACCTTCTTGCATTCTTAAAACTTGCACACAATGCTTGCTACTTTCCTCACTTAAAGTAAAACTAGTAAAGCCGGTTGCAATTGTTGGTTCGTAAAAAAAAGGAACGGACATAGTTCAAAATTTACTTAATCATTCACATTAAAAAGGTTGATCTCCGTCCATGCCTTCGTCAAATTCACCACCATTCATTTTGCTACCTTGAATAAAAAATCTGCCGCCATCTGCGCCGCCACCACTATTGCTAGTAGGTTGAATAGGTTTATAGTTATTGCCAAGCCCTGGAATACCACCTTCTCCTTCCCATTCTTCGAAGCGTTGAATATCTAGGCGTGCTCTTAGTTTTATTAAATCTAAGGAACCATTTCTGTGTTTTGCGATACGAATATGGGTCTCTCCTTGTGTACTTTCGCCCATCTCATTACTCATTACTTCATAATATTCAGGTCGGTAAATAAACATAACCATATCAGCATCTTGCTCGATTGCTCCTGATTCACGTAAATCACTTAATTGCGGCATCTTGCTTTCCTTTCTTGTTTCTACCGCACGACTTAACTGAGATAATGCAATAATTGGAATTTGTAATTCTTTTGCCAATGCTTTTAAACTTCGGGAAATATTACTAATTTCTTGTTCACGATTTGAATTTCTATCGCCAGAGCCACTCATTAATTGCAAGTAGTCAATAATGATAATTTTAACCTGATGTTTATTTACAAGCCTTCTTGCCTTTGCTCTAAATTCAAAAATGTTTAGTGCAGCAGTGTCGTCAATATAAATTGGAGCAGTTTCTAGCCTTTTAATACCCTTGCTTGTTAATTGTTGGTATTCGTAATCTTCTAATTTACCTCTCGATATTTTCTCCATTTTAATTTCACTCTCCGCACTTAAAATACGTTGTACTAATTGTGAAGCACTCATCTCTAAACTAAAGAAACCAACCGCTTGTGGTTTAGTAGGGTGCAATGCCGCATTACGCGCAAGGTTCAAAGCAAACGCTGTTTTACCCACAGATGGACGTGCTGCTAAAATAATTAAATCGGTAGGTTGCCAACCATAAGTAATTCTGTCTAATGAAGCAAAGCCACTAGGCACACCAGAAATTTCATCTTTCTTGGTTCTTAATTCATCAATTCTATTAACTGCATGTGCAAGTGCATCTCCTATGTCAACGAAATTTTTCTTCAAATAATTATTCGTGATATTGAACATTTTCGTTTCACTATCATCTAATAAATCAAATACATCCGTGCTATCTTCATAAGCATTTGCAATCACTTCGCCACTTATTCTAATAAGTTCTCTTTGTATAAATTTTTGTAAAACAATTCTAGCGTGTGCATCAATGTTTGCGGTAGACACCACCACATTGGTTAGTTTGGAAATATAATAGGCGCCACCTACCATATCTAATTGCTCGCGCATTTTTAGTTCTTCAACTACGGTCAACATGTCAATTGGCTCATTCTTTAATTGAAGTCCTTGCATCGCATGGAAAATCATTTGATGTCCTTCTGTATAAAAACACTCGGGCTTCAATATTTCAGTAACCGTATCGAAGGCGCTTTTTTCAAGTAGAATTCCACCTAAAACAGCTTCTTCTAACTCCTTAGCTTGAGGTGGAATTTTGCCATACATCATGCTACTGACGTCAATTGTTGTACTCTTTTTTCTTGTCCTGCTGGTATTGATATTTGGGAGGGCCATGGATTTTAACCTGTTTTCTTACTGCGAAAATCCTTCGGAAATCGCACAACAAGAAATTTAATTTTATTTTTTGGTTATGCACAAGCCTCAACGATAACAATTAACATAAAATTTAGGTTATACACGGGTTTTGCACGTTGATTTTACAGTTATTCACTTCAACTTGAACTACCACCTAAAAAATGCTTATTTTTGAGGCTATACCATAAAGTTCGAATATGACGATTAGTTATCGCTGGCTGAGTGAATATTTACCTGATACAATAAGCCCAGAAAAGTTATCTACTATATTGACTTCTATAGGATTAGAAGTTGAGTCCTTAGAATCCTTCGAGAATTACAAAGGCGGCTTGGCTGGCTTGGTAGTGGGAGAGGTGATGGAATTAATTCAACATCCTAATGCAGATAAGTTAAAGTTAGCTAAAGTAAATATTGGCAAAGACATAATGTTGAATGTTGTTTGCGGCGCTTCTAATATTGCAATTGGACAAAAAGTAGTAGTAGCACCTATTGGAACTACTATTTTCCCAAAAGGTGCAGCACAGGGTATTACCATGAAATTGGCTAAAATAAGAGGAGAAGAAAGTGAGGGTATGATTTGTGCCGAAGATGAGATTGGTTTAAGTGATGACCATGGTGGCATTATGGTGTTGGACACTGCAACTAAACCAGGCACTGCTGTTGCCGAATTATATGACTATTATCAAGACTGGATTTTTGAAATAGGCTTGACTCCAAATAGAATGGATGCAATGAGCCATTATGGCGTAGCGAAGGATGTTTGCGCGTATTTATCTTACCATGAAAAACCAGTTACTGCCATTAATCCATTAACGAAGCTTGCAATAAAGGATAGTTCAATTGTACCTTATGCTGTAACGATTGAAGAAACAATAGCTTGCGGAAGGTATAGTGGTATGGTAATTGAAGGGGTGAAAGTAAAAGCTTCCCCTGCTTGGTTGCGCAATCGCTTACAAGCAATTGGCGTGCGTTCAATTAACAATATTGTAGACATTACGAATTATATTTTACACGAAACAGGGCAACCCTTGCATGCATTTGATGCAGCTGAAATAAAGGATAATAAAATCGTTGTAAAAAAATATCCAGCAGCGACTTTATTTGTCACATTAGAAGGGACTGAACGAAAGTTAACTGCCAACGATTTAATGGTAAGTGACTTTGAAAAACCATTATGTATTGCGGGCGTTTTTGGTGGTTTAAAAAGTGGGGTAAAAGAAACAACGACATCCTTATTTTTAGAAAGTGCTTGGTTTGAAAACGTACACGTACGTAAAACATCGGTACATCATGGCCTTAGAACCGATGCTGCTACTAGGATTGAGAAGGGTGTTGATATAGCAGCCACAGTAAAGGTTTTAGAACGAGCTGCGGCGATGATTCAAGAAATTGCTGGAGGAAAGTGCAGTGAAGTGGTGGATGTATATCCTAATCCTGCTAAGAAAACGTCGGTAAAATTAACCTATGCTTATTTGAAAAAATTAAGCGGCAAGCATTATTCTGCTGCACAGGTAAAAACAATTTTAACAAGCTTAGGTTTTGAATTCATACAAGCCGACGAATTAAGTATTGAAGTGGCGGTGCCTCATCATAAGCCAGACATTAGCTTGCCTGCCGATTTAGTAGAAGAGGTATTGCGGATTGATGGCCTTGATAATATTGCTATTCCAAGTTCAATTACTATTAGCCCTTCCATTGATCCTTTAGAACAAAGTGAAAAGTTTAAAGAAAAAATAGCTAATTTTTTAGTAGGCCGTGGATACACTGAAATTTTAACGAACTCCATTACTAATAGCGCTTATTTCACGGAGGAGGTTTTGCAGACTACCGTAAAGATGCTTAATAATTTAAGTGCCGAATTAGATGTAATGCGTCCTTCCATGTTGGAGACGGGCTTAGAAACAATTGCTTATAATGCAAACAGAAAAAATACAAATATCTCGTTTTTTGAAATGGGTAAAGTGTATGGAAAATCCCTAAAAGGGAAATATTATGAAGCAGCGCAATTGGCTATTTATATTTCAGGTAAACAACAAGAAGACGGCTGGAGAAACAAAGGAATAGAACAAGATTTTTTTGTAGCAAAAGGAATCGCGCAAGCAATATTTAGTATACTTGGTATGGATGGGGGTAACTGGAAAACCAGCAATAATGGGCAAATTGATTTTGTATACAACAAGCAAACTGTGGGGCAACTTCAAGTAATTGGCACAACTAAACTTCAAGCCTTTGGTATTAAGCAGCCAGTAGTGTATATAAACTTTGATTTAGCGACCTTGTTTGCATTGTATCAAAGTAAAAAAGTAATATACAAGGAAGTTTCTAAATACCCGTCTATAGAAAGAGATTTAGCTTTGGTTGTTGCACAAGCCACTAACTATGAAGCTATTGAACTTTGTATTGCAGAAGCCAATTTAGCATCCTTAAAAGACACACGTGTTTTTGACATTTTTGAAAGTGAAAAGCTGGGTCATCAAAAAAAGTCAGTTGCTATTAATTTTGTGTTTAATGCTGACGACAAAACTTTGACCGATACTGAAATAGACGGAATGATGAAAAAATTAATTCAGCTTTTTGAAAAAAATATTCAAGCAGAAATCAGAAAATAACTACATTCAATAACAAATCTATTTCATGGTTGATTTAAATAATGCTTTATCCTTATTACAAGAAAAATTACAACTTTTGTTGAAGCAGCATGCTGCACTCGAAAAAGAACACCAGCAATTGAAACAAAGTTTAACTCAGCAATCGCAGCTAACAAAACAATTGGAAGGGCAGTTAAAGGATGGTAAAGCTCAAATGACTGCAACATTATTAAGTAAAGCAGCATTGGATCCGGCGGAAAAAGAAAAATGGCTAAAGCAAATTGACCAATACTTGAAAGAAATTGACAACTGTATAACCAACTTGAATCCTTAAAAATTGCCCATGTCAGTTGAAAACACATCCAATGCCGACTTAATCCCTGTAAACATTACTATTGCCGATAGGAGTTATAGGGTTAAAATTGCACCCAAGGACGAAGAAGCGGTTCGAAAAACGGCTGCAATTATTAACCAAAAGATGGTAGAATTCAAGAATATCTATGCTGGGAAGGATCAGCAGGATTATATATCTATGGTTTTGTTATGGTTCACCACCCAACAGCAGGAATCCGGCCAGAACATTTATGAGCAGGAAAATCTCCAAAATCAAATTGAAGCCCTTACTGCCTCAGTAGAAAAGGCGCTATTGCACACTTAATTGCTACTCCAAGTCTAATCTTTCCATTATTTGATTATCTTCGTACCGGAACCTCTTTGACGCATTATAAGGAATCAGAATACGTCCGCTATTGCTATTTGTTCAAACGAAGCAAGCAATGGATGACTTTCTATGGTTTATAACTATAATTCATACAGAAAAAGGGAAGACATGATTTTTTTTAAACAACAAGAATTAAACAATGGATCAAACAATATTATTAGCCATCATTGGATCAATTTCCTTGGCGGCAGGCTTAATTGTAGGCAAAATTGCATTTGCGCGTAATACAAAAAAACAAGTCGAAGATGCGGAATCGCAAGCGGCTAATATTTTAAAAGAAGCAGAACTTCGAGCGGAGACAATTAAGAAAGAAAAGCAATTAGAAGCTAAAGAACGCTTTGTTCAATTGAAAGCAGATCATGACCGTGAATTGCTTGAAAAAAATAAAAAAATTGGCGAGGCTGAAAATAGAATTAAGCAAAACGAATTAAATATTAATCAAAAGGTGGTTGCACTTGACAAACAAGTTAAGGATAACGACGTGATTAAGGAGAAGTTAAATCGCGAGATTGACTTGGTGAATATTAAGCGTTCAGAATTAGAAAAACACCAAGAAGAACACATTCGTCGCTTGGAAAAAATCGCTAACCTAAGTGCAGAAGATGCTAAGGAACAATTAATTGAAAGCCTTAAGCATGAAGCGCAAACACAGGCACTAGCTTTACAACAAGACATTATTGAAGACGCTAAACAAAAGGCGAATAAGGAAGCAAGAAAAATTATTATACAAAGTATACAACGTACAGCGGCAGAAGTAGCCATTGAAAATACGGTTACTGTATTTAATTTGGAATCAGATGAAATGAAAGGTCAAATCATTGGACGTGAAGGACGTAATATCCGTGCCATTGAAGCGGCAACTGGAGTAGATTTAATTGTAGATGATACACCTGAAGCAATTTTACTTTCTTCTTTCGATCCATTGCGTCGTGAAATTGCACGTTTAAGTTTACAACGTTTAGTGGCTGATGGTCGTATTCATCCAGCACGTATTGAAGAAGTGGTAGAAAAAACACGTCGTCAATTAGAAGAGCAAATTATTGAAATAGGAGAGCGTACCGTAATTGAATTAGGTATTCATGGTTTGCATAAGGAATTGATTCGTATTGTAGGTAAAATGCGTTTCCGTAGTTCTTACGGCCAAAATTTATTAATGCATAGTCGAGAAACCGCGAACCTTTGTGGAATCATGGCAGCAGAATTGGGAATGAACCCTAAATTGGCTAAAAGAGCCGGTTTATTACACGATATAGGTAAAGTGCCCGACGAAGAAACAGAATTGAGCCACGCATTGCTAGGTGCCAAATTAGCAGAGAAATATGGGGAGAACCCGGCTGTAGTAAATGCAATTGGTGCACACCATGATGAGATGGAGATGCAATATGTGATTTCTCCAATAATCCAGGCTTGTGATGCTATTAGTGGTGCAAGACCAGGTGCGAGAAGAGAGATTATGCAACAATATATTCAGAGAATCAAGGACTTAGAGAACTTGGCTATGAATTATTCAGGGGTGGAGAAGGCATATGCTATTCAAGCTGGACGTGAATTAAGGGTAATTGTAGAGGCAGAAAAGGTGACAGATGCCACTTCTGACCAGTTAAGTTTTGAAATTGCGCAAAAAATACAGACTGAAATGACCTACCCAGGTCAGATCAAAGTAACGGTTATACGTGAAAAGAGAGCTGTAAACATTGCTAGATAGTAGATAATAATATATTTGGATCAATTTATTTGGAGAATAACTAGGGTAACCATACCTTTGCCCTCCGCAAAAAACAAGAATTATGAGCGAAGCAGTAAAATTTGTACACGAGCAATTAACAGCAAACAAAGAATATCCAGCATTTAAAGCTGGTGATAATATTACCGTAAACTACAAGATTGTAGAGGGTGGTAAAGAACGTATCCAAAGTTTCCGTGGTGATGTAATAAAAACTCAAGGAACTGGCGCTACAAAGTCTTTTACCGTTCGAAAAATATCTGATGGTGTAGGTGTTGAGCGTTTATTTCCTTTCTTGTCACCAAATATTGATGGCATCTTGTTAAACAAGTCAGGTAAAGTACGTCGTGCTAAATTGTACTACTTACGTGAAAGAAGTGGTAAGAGCGCACGTATCAAGGAAAAAAGATTCTAGTATACTTGGGTTTACCCATGCTACTAAACTAATATTAATAAGCGGCTCCGAATTTCGGGGCCGCTTTTATTTTAACGTATAATTACCTTAAATCGGTTTAAATTGGCAATTCTCTTTTAGAATTACCTTACCTTTAATATTCTAAATTTAACATTATGGGCAACTTAGGATTTCAAGAATTATTAATAATTGGTGTGGTTATTTTAGTAATGTTTGGTGGAAGAAAAATCCCTGAATTCATGAAAGGTTTAGGTAAGGGGATTCGTGAATTTAATGACGCTAAAAATAACGTGAAAAAAGAAATCGAAGACGGTATCAAAGAGAAAGACGAGAAAGCTTCTTAGTACATTTCATTTTTCATCCATTAACATTTTAGCCTTTGTTTCGTTTTAACACAATCAAAGACTACCAAGCTGCTTTATTAGCTGGGGAACAGTCCTGTATTCAAACCGTACAATTTTATTTACATCAAATTGAACAGCATAAACAGTTGAATGCTTTTTTAGAAGTATTTGCTGCTGAGGCAGAAGCGCGTGCCGTTGAATTAGATGCGGAATTGGCTGCAGGCAAACCAATGGGTAAATTGCATGGTGTGGTAGTGGGTATTAAGGATGTGATTTGTTATAAGGGGCATATAGTAAGTGCAGCTTCGAAAATTATAGAAAATTATACTGCAGTTTATTCGGCAACAGCTATCGAAAAATTATTAGGGGAAGGGGCCATTATTATTGGTCGCCAAAACTGCGATGAATTTGCAATGGGTAGTAGCAATGAAAATTCTGCTTTCGGCTCTGTAAAAAATGCAATTGACCCAACTAGGGTGCCAGGTGGTTCTTCGGGAGGTTCGGCTGTGGGAGTTCAGGCTAACCTTTGTATGATTAGTTTAGGTTCTGATACCGGAGGTTCTGTTAGGCAGCCTGCAGATTTTTGTGGTGTAGTAGGATTAAAACCAAGTTATGGAAGAATTTCAAGGTATGGTTTAATCGCGTACGCGTCCTCCTTTGATCAAATTGGCATATTCTCCCATACTGTTCAAGATGCGGCCTTAGTTTTAGAAGTGATTGCAGGTGCGGATAATTTTGATAGTACTGTTTCTCAAAAAGAAGTTCCTTTTTATAGTACTGAAATAGAAGCATTGCCAATCCCTAAGAAAGTCGCTTACTTTAAAGAAACATTATCTCATCCTGGATTGGATCCTGAAATAAAATTACAAACCGAAACCTATTTAGAAAGTCTAAAAGCAAAGGGGTTTACGGTAGAAGCCATTGATTTTAGTTTACTGAATTATTTAGTGCCCACTTATTATGTGCTTACCACCGCCGAAGCGTCGAGTAATTTATCTAGGTTTGATGGGATTAAATTTGGACACAGAACAAATGGGCCTATTGATGACCTTGCCGATTTATATAAAAAATCACGTACGGAAGGCTTTGGGGAAGAAGTACAGCGAAGAATTTTGCTAGGCACTTTTGTTTTAAGTGCCGGTTATTTTGATGCATATTTTACAAAGGCGCAACAAGTACGTCAAAAGCTAGTAGACTTGACAAATAACTTGTTTGTGAACTATGATATTTTAGTATCTCCAACTGTTCCAAGCCCTGCTTTTAAATTAGGGGAGCACAATCACTCTGCCACTGAAATGTTTTTAGCGGATATCTATACTGTTTATGCTAATTTGGTTGGCATACCAGCTATTTCCATTCCATTATTCAAACATTCCAATGGCATGCCTTTTGGTTTACAAGTAATGAGTGCGTCCGGTAATGAAACAGGCTTACTTAGTTTTTCTAAAACGCTTATGGAAAATCAATAATCATGCGTTTTCAATACCTTATTAAATCGATTTTCATTATTTTTTTATTACCTGTAGTATTACTGCTATTGACTGGGTATAATTCAATTGCGCAGTCCGATTCAACTGAACAATTTAGGGTTGGTTTTTCAAGCTTATTTAAAGTGACTAATACAGGAGATAATAATAAACCGTTTCAATTTCAGTTAAACGCAAAGGGGGTTAGTTTTATTGAAGCCTACATGGAAAAGCAAGGGCCTTCATTGTTAAAAATGAAAACTTGGGCAAGGCCTTATTTTAATTTGTATGATCAAATTTTAACAAAAAATGGGATCCCGGTAGAATTAAAATATTTGAGTGTAATTGAAAGTAGCTTGGCTTCTAATTTGGTTTCTTGGGCCGGAGCAGCTGGGCCTTGGCAAATTATGCCAGAGGAAGCCAAGAGGTTGGGGCTAAAATTATTGCCTATAGATGAAAGAACCGACTATTATAAAAGTACACAAGCGGCTTGCACCATTTTGAAAGAATTGTATGCAGAATTTGGAGACTGGTTATTAGTTGTGGCTGCCTATAATGGGGGTGCTGGAAGAATGAGACAGGTAATTAAAAAAAAGGGAAGTAATGATTTTTGGCAAATACAATATGATTTGCCTTTAGAGACTAGAAATCATGTTAAGAAGTTCATTGCTACACATTATGTTTTTGAAGAAGATGCTTTACGTGCGTCAGAGATTATAAATAAACAGCCACAGGTTGGAATTAGTCAGCGAGACATTGCATTATATGAACAAGTAATCATTAGTGGTAGATATAAGCTTTCGGTGATTGCCATATGGATAAAAATTTCAGAAAGCCAGCTTGCACAATTAAATCCGATAATGGAAAAAACGCTGTCCCAAGGAAAGCGGTATAATTTAACCTTACCCAAGGGTGGGGTAGAAATATTTGAGGCCCATAAAAAAGAAATTTTACAGGCCTCAATTAAAGGGTTATACGAAATCAAGTATTAGTAATTAGGAAGATGCTACTAAATACTTAATTAAAAGTCGTCGTCAAATTCATCTTTCTCATCAAACAAATCGTCGTCATCCAAGCCTTTTAAATCCTCGTCTAATGAAAACTCGTCGTCTTCATCTGCTTTCTTAGATTTGCCTGGTTTTTTTGCCGATTTCTTCGGCATATCAAATTCTTCAAAATCAGGATCCCAATTATCCTCTTCTTCGGATTTAGCCCAGTCGTCCTCGACCTCTTCAGCGTCCTCCTCTATATCATCGTCTACATCGGATGCATCCGCATCCTCTTCCTTGGATTTTTTCTTAGGACTTGCTTTGCTCACTTTTACCGCTTTATCTAAACCAGATTTTGTACCAGCGGTCTTTTTTTCTTTTTCTATTTTTACTGCCATAAGGTGTTAACTAATTACACTGTAAAATTTCAATTGTTTTCTTTATTTACCAAAAAAAATAGCCTTCTTTTTTGAAAAATTATAAATGAATTATTTGGTCTCTTCCCGGGCCGTTAGAAACAAATTTAACCGGAACGCCCAAGTAAGTATTAATAAATTCAATATAAGACTTCATGGTTGCAGGTAGTTCATTTTCGTGCTTCATTTTGGTAGAATCTACATCCCATCCGGCCATCTTTTTCCAAATAGGGGTAACGGGCGTGCCTACTAATTGGAATGGAACATAATCTATTTGCTTCCCTTCCATTTCATAGGCAATACCTAATTCTAATTCTTTGAAAGAGTCTAAAATATCTGCTTTTGTCATTATAATTTGGGTGACACCGTTAATCATACAAGTGTATTTTAAAGCAACCAAGTCAATCCAGCCACAACGACGTGGGCGGCCTGTGGTTGCGCCAAATTCACTTCCTATTTTTCTAAGTTCTTCCCCTTTCTCGTCATGTAATTCGGTAGGGAATGGGCCACTTCCTACACGTGTGCAATAAGCCTTTGAAATTCCAAATACCTCTCCAATTAGTTTAGGTGAAATCCCTAAGCCAGTACATACCCCTGCAGAAATCGTATTGCTTGAAGTTACAAAAGGGAAGGTACCGAAGTCTATATCCAACATGGAGCCTTGAGCGCCTTCTGCTAATACTTTTTTACCCTTTGAGATTTGATCATTGATAAAATATTCGCAATTGATAATATTCAAGGTCTTTAAAAATTCTAGTGCTTCAAAAAATTCAGCTTCCATTTCACTGAAGTCCTCGTTGAAATTATAACTATCTAAAATTTTCTGGTGCTTCATACGTAGCGCAATGTATTTGCTTATGAAGTTTTTGTTTAATAAATCCCCTACTCTTAGTGCGTTTCTACCTGTCTTATCCATATAAGCAGGCCCAATACCTTTTAAAGTAGAACCAATTTTACTTTCTCCCTTTGATAGCTCAGAAGCTTTATCTAAAGCTCGGTGACTTGGGATGATAATATTTGTTCTCTCGGAAATGAATAAGTTTTTTTTCACATCAACACCCATACTAGCAACTGCATCACATTCTTTCTTTAAGGTAACAGGATCTAATACCACACCATTACCTATAATATTAATTTTATCTTGATGGAAAATGCCCGATGGTATTTGGTGCAAAACCATCTTAGTGCCGTTTACATACAATGTGTGACCTGCATTTGGTCCACCTTGAAACCTTGCAATTATATCATACTTAGGGGCGAAATAATCAACAATTTTCCCTTTCCCTTCGTCGCCCCATTGAAGTCCTAAAATTACGTCTACCATGATTTTGTGTTTGAGGATGCAAAAATAAGTCTAGAATACTTTATTACCTATTTAAACGGGAATTAATTGAGGTAACTTTTACACAGTTTCCGTATCAAACCTGTTAACTTGTTGAATGCCATTTAGGGACTTAATTCTATCTACTAGGGTTTCTAGCTCTTCCTTATCGTGCACATACACTTTTATCGTCCCTTGGAAAAGGCCTTCCTTGGACTCAATGGTCAAGGCGGCTATATTTATTTTAAGTTCTCCGCTAATAATACTAGTTATTTTATTAACAACACCAACGTCATCTAAGCCAATAATACTAAGTCCTGTAAGGAATGATATTTCCTTATTTTTCGCCCATTTGGTTTTAACTACTCTGTGACCGTAGTTCGCTAACAATTGCGTTGCATTAGGGCAAGTAGTGCGGTGTATAATTAATCCTTTACCGGTGCTTACAAAACCAAAAACATCATCTCCTGGTATAGGATTGCAACATTTAGCTAATGCGTATTTTATCTGGTCACTCGACTCTCCAAAAATAATTAATTCGGCATCTTTTTTAGAGGGTGATTTAGCGGCATGTGTTTCATGGTTAATTTCTGTAGGGACATTGACTGGTTTTGGTACCTCAATTTTGTCTCCTAAAACCTGAAAGGTTTTAAGTTCTTTTAAATCAATATTCTTAGTGGCAATTTTATATAATAAATCCAATTGACTATGTAACTTATAGAAGTTCATAACCTGGTCAACATTATAAGGATTATACACTGCGCCAATACCTTCTAGCTTTCTTTGCAATGTATATTTACCTTCTTCTGAAATAATTTTCTTTTCTTCTCTTAGGGAGTCCTTGATACTATTTTTTGCCTTCGCTGTTACTACAATACTTAGCCAATCTTCGTTTGGCTTTTGCTTATTGCTAGTGATAATTTCAATTTGGTCACCACTTCTTAATTTATGTCCAAGTGGTACGAGTTTGTGATTCACTTTTGCGCCAATACATTTAGAACCAATTACAGAGTGAATATTAAAAGCGAAGTCCAATGCGGTACTATTAATTGGCAACATTTTAACGTCTCCTTTTGGGGTGTATACGTAAATTTCTTCTGCTAAAAAAGAGGTTTTAAAGTCTTGTAAAAAATCAATACCTTCTTCTTGTTGATTGCTTAAAGCTTCTCGTATTTGTACAAACCATTTATCAAAACGATCCTCGGTTTGTGTACCTTCTTTATATTTAAAATGAGCAGCTAATCCTTTTTCAGCAATTTCGTTCATTCGTTTAGTGCGTATCTGCACTTCCACCCATTTGCCCTGTGGTCCCATTACGGTAGTGTGTAATGCCTCGTAACCATTACTTTTTGGATTACTTAACCAGTCTCTTAAACGTTCAGGAGAAGGAAGGTATTCGTCGGTAATTAGTGAATATACTTTCCAACAAACTTCTTTTTCCATTTCTAGGGGAACGTCTAGTATTACTCTAATGGCAAACAAGTCATATACCTCTTCAAAGCTCACACCCTTCTTCTTTATTTTGTTCCAAATAGAATGAATGCTTTTTGGTCGCCCATAAATTTCGAAATCAAATCCAGATTGTATTAGCTTGTCTTTTAATGGTCTAACAAACTCATTAATATATTTTGTCCTTTCTCTTTTTGTTTCACTTAATTTTTTTGCAATTTCGCGATAGGTGTCGGGCTCAAGAAACTTCATCGACAAATCTTCTAATTCTGTCTTGATACTGTAAAGTCCCATCCTGTGTGCTAATGGGGAGTAAACCCAAATGGTTTCAGAAGCAATCTTTAATTGTTTTTCTTGCTTCATGGAATCCAGCGTACGCATATTGTGTAAGCGGTCTGCTAATTTTATTAGTATAACTCTTGGGTCGTCGGTAAGTGTAAGTAATATTTTTTTAAAGTTCTCCGCTTGCTGACTACTATTCGCACTCATCACCGTAGATATCTTAGTTAACCCGTCTACTATTTTTGCAATCTCATTCCCAAATTCACTTTTAATATCATCTAAGGTTATGTCGGTGTCTTCTACGGTGTCATGCAATAGTGCGCAAATAGTACTTCGAACCCCTAATCCAATTTCATCCACACAAATCATAGCAACTGCAATTGGGTGAAATATATAAGGCTCGCCACTTTTGCGGCGCATGGTTTTGTGTGCATTTGTCGCCATTTCAAAAGCAGTACGCAATAGTTCCTTATCGCCTTTTTTTATCTTAGGCCTTAAGGATCGGAGTAACGCACGATAATGACGAACAATTTCTTTATTCTCTTGTTCTTCATTCAAGGTGTACTTGCTATTCTCCACTTGCATCATATCTTGTTCCATTGGGTCCATCGTACTACGAAAATACGTAAAAGCAGTAGGATTTTTACAAAGAACAAACAGATAGTGTAACTTTGAACCCTATGTCCACAACGCAGCCAAAGCAAATTTTTAAGGCGACTATTTTAAAAAGAGTTTTTTCTTTCGTTAAACCTTACAGGACTGTTTTTTTTATAAATGTGGTATTGGCGATTGTGTTAGCTTTTGCAACCCCCGTTCGCCCTTATTTAATTCAAGCAACCGTAAACACGGCCATTGGCAAAATAGTCAATTTGCCCAGCTGGGTTCATTGGTTTTTACCTGCCAATGCTTTTCAGTCGGCATTGCATTTAATCCTATCGCTTACTTTATTTCAGGTTGGATTTATTATAATGGAAACGGTGATGCGTTTTTTCTTCACTTTTGGAATGGCTTGGTTAGGACAGCAGGTGATTAGAGACTTGCGCAATAAAGTGTATGACAAAATTATGCACTGGGAAATGCGTCAGTTTGATAAAACACCTATAGGTACTTTAACCACTAGAACGATTAATGATATTGAAAGTATTAATGATATTTTTTCAGATGGGCTTATTCCCATTATTGCCGATATGTTAACTATTATTGTCACGCTAACCACTATGTTTTTTATTGATTGGAGGCTGACACTTATTTGCTTAGTACCTTTCCCTATAATGCTTATTGCAACTTATTTTTTTAAAGAAAGTGTAAATAAAAGTTTTGTACAAGTACGTAATGCAGTAGCAGCATTGAATGCTTTTGTACAAGAACATATATCTGGAATGCAAGTAGTGCAAGCGTTTGCTGCGGAAGAAAAAGAGTTGGATAAGTTTAAAAAAATAAACGGCCAACACAAGGTTGCAAATATTAGGGCCATTTTTGCCTACTCAGTTTTCTTTCCAGTAGTGGAAGTGGTATTAGCTTTGAGTATTGGTTTAATTGTTTGGTGGGTTGCTGGCAAATCGCTAGATGCAGGTTTGTTGGTAGCATTTATTTTGTTTTTAAATCAAATTTTTAGGCCTCTAAGAATGATTGCCGATAAGTTTAATGTTTTGCAAATGGGGATGGTTGCAGCAGAACGCGTTTTTAAGGTTTTAGACAATGAGGACATTACTGCTGACACAGGAAACTATGCGCCAGCTATTATTAAGGGTAAGATTGAATTTAATAAAGTCCAATTCGCTTATAACCCTCCAAATTGGGTCTTAAACGGAATAGATTTTACCGCCGAAGCCGGCCAAACGGTCGCATTAGTGGGTCATACGGGCAGTGGGAAAACCTCTATTATTAGTATTTTAAATCGTTTATATCCTTATCAGGGAGGTAGCATTTTACTAGACGACCATCCTATAGAATCCTATTCATTAGATAGGCTTCGTGCTTCGATTGGGGTGGTGTTACAGGATGTGTTTTTATTTTCGGGGTCTATTTTTGACAATATCACTTTACGCAACCAGGCTATTACCAGGGAGCAGGTTCATGCGGCGGCTAAAATGATTGATATGCATGATTTTATCCTGCAATTACCTGGTGGGTATGATTATCAGGTTATGGAACGCGGTGCGACATTGAGTTTAGGGCAAAGGCAATTAATCTCTTTTATAAGAGCCTTGCTATATAATCCTTCTATTTTAATCCTAGACGAAGCGACTTCGTCTATCGATACAGAAAGCGAACAACTTATTGAAAAAGCAATTGACACCCTCATAAAAGGAAGGACTTCCATTGTGATTGCGCACAGGCTTTCGACCATTAGAAAAGCGGATATGATCATAGTTTTAGACAAGGGCCAAATCAAAGAAATGGGTACACACTCGGCGCTGTTAAATTTGGGCGGATTTTATACAAAATTGAATGAAATGCAGTTTGCAGAAAAAAAAGAGGCTTAATTTTATTAACTAATTGGTTTTCAAATAGTTGTGTTTAATCTTTATTTTATTCCACAAGAAGAATTCTGTTCGAAATTGGGCTATTTTAACCCCTTTATTCCTATCTTTGCCGCAAATTTTGAGATAGGTATGAGCTTTAGACGTATAAAATCTTTACTAGTAGTGAGTTTGAGCTTTGTCGCTTTGTTGGTTTCAACAAGCACAAAAGCTAATGAAAGTGTTGTATTACCAACCGATTCTAATAAAGTAAAACAACCAATTGTTGCTGAAGCCGAACCTGCTGCTCATGCAGCAAAAGAAGAAGGTAGCTTTAATGTTACTGAAACTATTTTAGAGCATATTAAGGATGACCATAGTTGGCATTTATGGGGCCACACTTCTTTACACTTACCCGTAATTTTATACACTTCAAAAGGTTTAGAAGTATTTTCTTCTAAAAATTTTTTAGACGAACACCATGAGCAAACTATTTACAAAGGAAATTTCGATTATAAAATTATAGAAGGCAAAACAAAAATTGTAGATGCAGCCGGTGTTGTAGATGTGCAAGCAAGCAAGCAGCTGTGGGATTTTTCTATCACAAAAAATGTAGCTAGTTTATTTATATCTGTTTTCATTTTGTTAGTTGTGTTATTAACTGCTGCAAGTGCGTATAAAAAAACAGGCGTAAAGTCGGCTCCAAAGGGGTTGCAATCTTTTATGGAGCCTATAGTTTTGTTTGTTCGAGACGAAGTTGCGATACCAAATATTGGAGCAAAACGTCACGCCAAATACATGCCGTTTTTGTTAACTATTTTCTTCTTGGTTTTAACGAATAATTTTTTGGGCTTAGTTCCTTTCTTCCCAGGTGGTGCAAACGTGAGTGGCAATATTGCTTTTACGATGACTTTGGCTGTGTGTGTATTTATAGTGGTGAATTTAAGTGCTAACAAAAGCTATTGGGAACACATTTTTTGGATGCCAGGCATGCATTGGAGCATGAAATTATTCTTAGCGCCTATTGAATTAATTGGGGTATTCACAAAGCCTATTTCATTAATGATTCGATTATTCGCGAATATTACTGCAGGCCACATTCTTGTATTAAGTTTGATTTGTTTAATTTTTATATTCAAAACAGTATTCGCTTCTGCAATTGCAGTGCCGTTTGCTGTGTTTATTGGTTTGATTGAGTTGTTAGTTGCTTTCTTACAAGCATACATTTTTACTATGTTAAGTGCAATGTATATTGGAATGGCAACAGAAGAACATCATCATGAAGCCCATGAAGCACATAAAGAAGTAGCACATCACTAAAAATAAATTAAAGATTTTTTTTCAATAACAATTAAAACGTAAAAAAATGGTAGTAGGAAGTGTTGCCGCAATTGGCGCTGGATTAGCTGCTATCGGTGCCGGAATCGGTATCGGTCAAATTGGTAGAGGTGCTGTTGAAGGTATTGCTCGTCAGCCAGAAGCTGCTAACGAAATCCGTGCTAACATGATTGTTGCTGCTGCGTTCGTAGAGGCTGTTGCCTTATTCGCTGTGGTTGTTGCCCTTTTGGGTAACGGATAGTCATTGGATGCATTGTCATAAGACAATTGGATTTCCAAATTATTATAGGCCCTAGCACAGGGCGAAGGGCCTATATTTTTTTAAGAAGAATTATTAATTAAGATAAACGAATAGTATGTTGTTAGAAATTAACCCGTTAGTATTGCCAGATATTGGTTTAGTATTTTGGAATACTATCGCATTTTTGGTGCTATTAATTGTACTTGGCAAATTTGCTTGGAAGCCTATGTTGAAAGCGATTAGTGATCGTGAACAAGGCATTGAAGACGCTTTATCCAAAGCGGACAAAATGAAAGCCGACATTGCTGCGATGCAAAATGAGAACGAAGCATTATTAGTGAAAGCCCGTGAGGAAAGAGCAATTTTAATAAAAGAAGCAAAAGAAGCTTCTGAGAAAATGATTGCTGATGCAAAAGAAAAAGCTAAAGCTGAATATGAAAGAATCGTTGCTGATGCACAGGCGGCAATTAACCAACAAAAAAATGCAGCTTTAACTGAAGTTAAAAATCAGGTTGGAGCATTGGTGGTTGAAGTAGCCGAGAAAGTATTACGCAGAGAGTTGAGTAATAAAGCTGAACAAGAAAGCTATATTAAACAAGTTGCTGAAGGAGTTAAGTTAAATTAAATTGTAAGAAATGCCCAACGCACGTTTAGCAGGTAGGTACGCAAAAAGTATATTGGATCTTGCAACTGAGCAAGGCCAGTTGGAAGCTGTTTATGCAGACATGAAATTTTTACAAGCTGTATGTAAGGCTAGTAGTGAATTTGTGAATGTATTACTTAGCCCAATTATAAAAGCAGATCAAAAAAATAGCATTATTAATGCTATTACAAAAGACAAAGTGAGTTTGTTAACGCATTCATTCACCAATTTGCTTGTAAAAAAAGCAAGAGAAGCAGCACTTCCAGAAATGGCTACTGCTTTTATTGAACAATACAATGCTATAAAAGGGATTCATCAAGTTACTTTAACAACAGCAGTTGATGTAAGCGACGAAATGAAAAAATCTATAGAAGACAAGGTGAAAGCGGAGAATAAATTTTTATCAGTTGAATTAACCACTAAAACTGACGAGCGTTTGATTGGTGGATTTGTACTTGAGTTTAATAATAATTTATTGGATGCGAGTATTGCCCGAGATTTAAAAGATATTAAAAAACAATTTTTGAATAACGAGTTCATAAGTAAAATATAAATAATCATACATTAAAATAGACTATTATGGCGGACGTAAAACCAGATGAAATTTCGGCGATACTTAGACAACAACTAGGCAATTTTAACGCATCTGCTGATTTAGAAGAAGTGGGAACTGTATTACAAGTGGGTGATGGTATTGCCCGTGTGTATGGTTTAAATGGCGTTAGTAGTGGTGAGTTAGTTGAGTTTGAAAACGGAACTAAAGCAATCGCGCTTAACCTTGAGGAAGACAATGTGGGTGTGGTATTGATGGGAGAAAGCAAGGGCATTAAAGAAGGCAACAAAGTTAAAAGAACAGGACAAATCGCTTCTATTAAAGTAGGAGAAGGTTTAGTTGGTCGTGTTATTAATACATTAGGAGAAGCCATTGATGGTAAGGGTCCTATTAAAGGTGAATTGTATGAAATGCCATTGGAGCGTAAAGCACCAGGGGTAATTTTCCGTGAGCCTGTAAAAGAACCATTGCAAACTGGTATTAAAGCAATTGATGCGATGATACCAATTGGTCGTGGACAACGTGAGTTGGTTATTGGTGACCGTCAAACAGGTAAAACTGCAATTTGCGTGGACACTATTATCAACCAAAAAGAATTCTTTGATGCTGGCAAGCCAGTATACTGTATATATGTAGCAATTGGCCAAAAGGCATCTACTATTGCGGGTGTTATGAAAACTTTAGAAGACAACGGGGCAATGGCTTATACAATTATTGTAGCAGCTCCTGCAGCGGATCCAGCTCCATTACAATTCTACGCTCCATTTGCGGGTGCAGCAATTGGTGAATTTTTCCGTGATACAGGTCGTCCAGCTTTAATTGTATTTGATGACTTATCTAAGCAAGCAGTTGCTTACCGTGAAGTTTCATTGTTGTTACGTCGTCCTCCAGGTCGTGAAGCATATCCAGGTGATGTATTCTACTTACATAGTCGTTTATTAGAGCGTGCGGCTAAAGTTATTGCAAATGACGAAGTTGCGAAAAACATGAATGACTTGCCAGCTTCTATTAAGCATTTAGTAAAAGGCGGTGGTTCTTTAACAGCATTGCCAATTATTGAAACACAAGCGGGTGACGTTTCTGCCTATATTCCTACTAACGTAATTTCAATCACTGACGGTCAAATCTTCTTAGAGGGTAACTTGTTCAACGCCGGTATTCGTCCAGCGATTAACGTAGGTATTTCTGTAAGTCGTGTGGGTGGTAACGCTCAGATTAAATCAATGAAGAAAGTATCTGGTACTTTGAAATTAGACCAAGCACTTTACCGAGAATTAGAGGCGTTCTCTAAATTCGGTGGCGACCTTGACCCAGCTACAAAAAATGTAATTGACAAGGGTGCGAGAAACGTTGAAATCTTAAAACAAGCTCAGTACACTCCATTTAGCGTGGAAAAACAAGTTGCTATTATTTACTTGGGTACACAAGGTTTGTTGAAAGAAGTTGCGGTGCGCAAAGTGAAGGATTTTGAAGCTCATTTCTTATTAGAAATGACTAACAAATTGCCAAATGTTTTAGCTGAATTCAAAAAAGGAAACTTGCCTGATGATGGTGTTAAACAAATGGTAGATTTAGCGAATAGCTTGATCCCTCAGTATAAATAAAATCAACATTGTTGAAATATCAAAAGCCCCGTCTCGCATTATTGGAACGGGGCTTTTTTATGGCTTGAAGGAAATATTAACAAAACAATTCCGTGAAATAAATGTTATTATAGTATGTCGGTAATAGAAGTGCAAGATATCAGTAAACAATTTGGTACACTCAAAGCAGTAGATGGCCTTTCTTTTGAAGTGCAGGAAGGGGAAGTATTTGGCTTTTTAGGTCAAAATGGATCCGGTAAAAGTACAACTATAAGAATGTTACTTTCTTTAATTCATCCAAGTAGCGGTTCCATTAAGCTTTTTGGACTTCCGTTAAAGGAGCACAGAAATGAGTTATTAGAGAAAGTGGGTGCTATTATTGAAAGGCCTGATTTGTATCCCTACTTAACAGCTAAAGAACATTTACAGTTGTTTGCTAAAGTGCGTAAAAAACATATCACAACAAGCGATATAAATGCTACCCTAGAAAAGGTTGGTTTGTCAAACCGATCTACCGATAAGGTGCAAACTTTTTCATTAGGAATGAAACAAAGGTTGGGTATTGGTATTGCATTAGTTCATAATCCTTCCTTAATTATATTAGATGAACCCACCAATGGTTTGGACCCGCAGGGGATTGCAGATATTAGACATTTAATACAATATTTGGCAAAAGAAGAAGGGAAGACAGTTTTTGTTTCGTCGCATTTATTATCTGAAATAGAACAAGTGGCGAGCCAAATTTTGATTATTCACAAAGGCAAGAAAGTGGCAGGCGGTGCTACTAAGCAATTGTTGGATCCTAATAAAACCATTGTACATGTAACCACCTTGAATGACGAAACTGCATTAAGTGCAATTAAGGTTTCTGAGTTTGCAAGTTATATGTTGCCCCGAAAGGATGGCATTTATTTTTGCATGCCACAGCAACAAATTCCGTTATTACACAAGTCATTAGTCATGGCCGACATACCTTTACTTAAGGTGGAGACTAAGAATTCACTAGAGGATTATTTTTTACAAGTCACTTCAAATACACAATAAATGTGGAAGCTCATTTCCGTAGAATTATATAAAATTTATAAACGTCCAAGAACTTATATCGCTTTTGGCGCAATAGCTGCATTGATTGTAGTGATTCAGCTAGGTCTAAAAATAGATGGGGATGCTTATGCAGGTTTTTTGATGAAGGATATTAATGACACCCTTTCTGTTGAAGGAAAAATATTGAATGGTTATTTAATTTGCTATATATTATTACAATTATTATTAGTGCATGTGCCTTTGCTAGTGGCTTTAATTGCTGCTGATATGATTTCAGGGGAAGCAAATTTAGGCACGTTGCGTTTAATTTTCACTACTCCCTATAGTCGTACCCAATGGGTGATGGCAAAGTTTATTGCAGCTTCTACGTATACTATTTTATTATTAATATGGTTGGCTTTCTTGGCACTTTTTGTTAGTATATGGATTTTTGGTACCGACGACTTGTTTTTGATGAAATCGAATTATGTAGTGTTAATTACTGAAGGGGACGTTATGTGGAGGTATGTAGGTGCATTTGTATTTGCAGCTTTTGCTTTAATGACAGTCACGTCACTTGGTTTTTTAATGTCTAGTTTGGCGAATAATTCTATTGGTCCAATTGTAGGTACCATGAGCGCCATTGTTTTTTTAACAATATTAAGTACGTTGAATATTCCTTTATTTTCACTTATTAAGCCTTATTTATTCACTACGCATATGAACAATTGGAAAGAATTTTTTGATCTTCAAGTAAACGCCGATAACGAAGCTATCAAAGGGTCTATTCTTAATATCGCTAAAATAAAAAACTCTTTAATTGTACTAACCTTACACATTATTTTATTCGTTGGTGCTTCGGTACTTATTGTGAAGAAAAAAGATATATTAAGTTAGTAAATTAAAATTTATTGAATCAAATCCCGCATAAAGTAATGAATTCCTCCCTTAACATAAACTCAATCACAGTAGCTTCAAAAAAAGCCGTACTATTATTTTTGCTATGCGTAATAACTAGCACTATTAATGCACAAGCTAATGTGCTAATTGAAAAAGTAAGTCAAAAATTGGCTTTAGTTAATGATTATACTGCTACAGGTATTATGAAAACGGATGTGGCATTTATTAAAGCTTCCTTAGGGAAGGTTAAAGTATATTTTAAAAAGCCTAATCAGCTAAAAATAAAAAAAGAAGGGGGCATTTCTTTGTTACCTAAGGGGGGTGTTTCTGTTTCTTTAAACTCCTTATTAAATACGAAACAATATGTAGCCATGGAGTCGGGCAAACAATTGTTTAAAGGAAAGGAATTACAGGTGATTAAATTAATCCCAACAGACGATGGGTTGGACTGGGTAATTTCAACACTATGGATTGATCCTGCTACGGCATTAGTTTATAAAACTTTTACTACTACCAAGGAAAACGGTACCTATGAAGTAACCATGGAGTATGGTGCACATGCGCAATATGGACTACCTAGTAAAATTATTTTCGGTTTTAATACTAAGGACTATAAGCTGCCAAGTGGCATAACCCTAGAATTTGGTGATGAGGAACCTGTTAGTAAGGCAAAGGCTTTAAAGGCTAAGAAGGGTACCATTGAGATTACTTATTCAAATTATAGCATCAATAATGGTGTTTCCAACACAATGTTTTAAATTGCAGTACCATGAAGTACTGTTTTTTAATGATTTTATTATGTTCAAGTATTTTAGCGCATACCCAGCCTAATAAATACGAAACTGGGCTTTCCTCAGCTACGGAATTGTTTTATCGTATGCAAACTAAGGAGGAGCATGAACTTGCTTTTAATAAGTTTGAAATATTAAGCAATGCTCACCCGCATGAATGGCTTCCACCTTATTATGCTTCTATTGTCAAAGCTAGAATGTCGTTATTGAAATTAGGGGATAGGGAGGCTATTGCAGATGAAGCAATTAATTGGGTTGCTAGGGCAAAAAAAATACAAATTAATGATGAAATACTTTGTGCGGAAAGTATAGCCAATAGTGCTAAAATGTCCATCAGCCCCATGATAAGATGGCTTTCTTATGAATCCAAAATTCGCCATACACTGAAGATAGCAAAAAAAATAAATCCTAATAATCCACGTATTTATGTATTAGAAGCGACTATTTCACATCATTTACCAGGTTTATTTGGAGGTGGCTGCAAAGGGGCATTGCCCATTGCTAAAAAGGCTGAAAAATTACTTGAAGAACAAGGAAGTAACAGAGGCAATCTTCCTCGGTGGGGATCAAAATCAATTAAAGATATTATTAAGGCTTGCTCCTATTAATTGGGGCTAATAGTTGTCATCTAAATTTTCATCAATCGCGTTTGCTAACATTCTTGCGCTAATTTTCTTTAGTGGATTTAGTCGCATGTCGGTATAGCCTTTTCTTGCATGGATTATTCTTACGCATTCAAAAATACTTGCAGTAAAGGAAGCGGCATCAGCCTTATCCTTACCTGCAATATCAAATGCAGTTCCATGGTCGGGACTTGTTCTTACTATGGGTAAACCGGCGGTGAAATTCACGCCTTCTCCAAATGCCAATGATTTAAATGGAATTAAGCCTTGGTCATGGTACATTGCTAGTACTGCATCAAATTTTTCGTGTTGCCCCCTTGCAAAAAAAGCATCAGCAGAATAAGGGCCATAGGCCAATACTTGGTTTCTACTTTCTTTAATAGCTGGCCTAATAATTTCAATTTCTTCTTTGCCAATGAGTCCTTCGTCACCTGCATGTGGGTTCAATGCCAACACCGCTATGCGTGGTTTATCAATCCCAAAATCCTTTTTTAAACTGCTATTTAAAATTTGTAGTTTTTGTTTGATCTTGTCTTTTGTAATAAACTTTGCTACTTCTTGAATAGTAACGTGTTCGGTTACCAAAGCCATTCTCAAATTCTCCGCTACTAACAACATTAAATTTTCAGTGTTTCCAAAAGCATGTTGTAAGTAAGGAGTGTGTCCGCTGAATTGAAAATTTGGAGATTGAATATTTTTTTTATGAATAGGGGCTGTAACTAGTCCGTCAATTTTTCCTTCTTTTAATGCGGCAACCGCTCTTTCTAAAGAAAGTAAAGCATATTTTCCACCTACTTCTGTAAGTTCACCAGGGGTGATAGCAACATCTTCTTCCCAACAATGAATTAGGTTAACTTGTTTGGGATTAATTTTTGAAAAATCAGGAATGGATGTGAAGGTTAAATTGTATTCAGGTAAGTTTTTCTTGTAAAAGCTGATGGCCTTATTGCTTGCAAATATTACAGGTACCATAAAATCTAATAGCCGACTGTCGGAAAGGGACTTGATAATTAATTCAATGCCAATACCATTTAAGTCTCCGCAAGTAAAGCCTATAATTGGTCGTCTGATGTCCGGGTTCATATCCATGTGATTTGGCTGTAAAAGTACGCACAAAAACCTAACTTTGCTACATGCAGTATACGCTAAAAAAGTCCCTAGGGCAGCACTTTCTAAAGGATGACACTTATTGTCTTAAAATACAAGAAGTATTACTTCAACAGGAAATGGACCAATTATTGGAGGTAGGGCCAGGCGGAGGGGCGCTTACCCAATTTATTTATAAGCTCCCAAAAGTGGCTTTTAAAGCCATAGAACTTGACACTGAAAAGGTGAATTACTTAAACTTTCAGTTTCCTGAATTAGCAGGTAAAATTATAAACGACGATTTTTTACAAATGGAAGTGCCTTTTGAAAAGCAATTTGTAGTGGTAGGGAATTTCCCATATAATATAAGTACCCAAATCGTTTTTAAGGTCCTAGACTGGAAACAGCAAGTGCCCATGTTAGTTGGCATGTTTCAAAAAGAAGTTGCGGAAAGGATTGCAGCTAAGCCACATTCAAAAGCCTATGGAATTTTGAGTGTATTAACCCAAGCATTCTATGATGTAACTTATTTATTTGATGTGCCTCCTGAGTCATTCACCCCTCCTCCAAAAGTAATGAGTGGCGTGATTCAGTTAAAAAGAAAAGAAACTTTTCCGGAAATTGCATCCTTAAAAAGTTTTTATCATCTTGTGAAAATGGCATTTGGACAAAGAAGAAAAATGTTAAGAAATCCATTAAAACCTTATTTTACTCCAGAACAATTAGCAGACCCTATCTTTACAAAAAGGGCAGAGAATTTGACTTTTGAAGACTATGCTGCTTTAACTTTTAAAATGCACAATCCAGAATAGTATGGCATTACAAGTAATTATTACTGCACCGGTGCATCCCTTCTTATTGGAAACATTAAAAGAAAAGGGGTATGAAGTAGTGTATGAGCCAGCCATTAGTTATGCGGGTTTGGAAGCATTAATTGCTAATGCACATGGGCTTATTATTACAACAAGCATTAAAGTAGATGCTGCTTTAATTGACAAGGCCATTAATTTAAAATGGATTGGACGACTAGGTAGTGGAATGGAATTAATAGATGTACCCTATGCACTAGGTAAGGGGATACAATGCGAAAGCAGCCCCGAGGGAAACTGCACTACTGTAGGTGAACATGCTTTGGGGTTACTATTAAGTTTAATGAATCGCATTCATAGTTCATACGACGAAATTAAAATGGGGAAATGGATTCGTGACAATAACAGGGCCGATGAACTTACCGGGAAAAAAGTGGGCATTATTGGTTTAGGTAATACAGGTAATGCATTTGCAAAAGTGTTGGCAGGCTTTGATGTTGAAATCCTTGCCCATGATATTTATAAAACCAACTTTGAAACAGACCGAATAAAATCGGTTAGCTTATCAACCATTCAGGAACAAGCCGAGGTAATTAGTTTGCATTTGCCCCTTACGCCTTTGACATTTCATTATGCAAATGCTACGTTTTTCGCCAATTGTAAAAAACGCCCCTATTTTATAAGTACTTGTAGGGGTCAGGTAACTGAAACCCAGGCGGTGCTGGGTGCGCTACAAAATAACCAGTTAAGAGGTGCAGGCTTAGATGTAATGGAAAATGAGCAATTGGCCGGTTATACAGACCAAGAAAAGCAGGTTTTAGGTGCTTTAATTGCACAGCCAAATTTCATTGCTACGCCTCATATTGCAGGTTATAGCCAGGAAGCGTACTTAAAAATGGCCAAGATCATATTAGAAAAAATAGGTATTATTTGATCCTAAATCAATATCTTTGTTACATGCAACGCTACAATTATGTGGCGTTGTATTTTTTTTATATCTAAACAGAAGACATGAGCGAAACAAATGTATACGTAACGCAAGAGACATTTGATAAAATGCGGGAAGAATTACAACGTATGAAATCAATTGATCGTCCAGCTGCATCAAGAGCAATTGGTGAAGCTAGAGAAAAAGGAGATTTGAAAGAAAATGCTGAATATGATGCTGCTAAAGAAGCACAAGGGATGTTAGAATCAAAAATCAAGCAATTGGAAGGTTCCATATCTAATGCTAAGATTGTAGACACCAGTACTATTGATACTAGTAAAGTTACCATTTTAACGAAAGTAACTATTACGAATGTAGCTACTAAAAAAACAGTTACTTATCAATTGGTAGGAGAGAAAGAAGCCGATTTAAAAGCAGGTAAAATTTCAGCATCCTCCCCAATAGGCAAGGGCCTAATTGGGAAAAAAATTGGAGAAATTGCTGAAATCCAAGCGCCCAATGGAGCAATGAAATTCAAAATTGAAAACATTACTATATAACTAAATAAGTGAACTAGTTATCAAAGCCCTTGTTATTCATTTAACAAGGGCTTTGTTGGTTTTGGGATAAAGCGTAATTTTAGTTACAAACTTTTACAAAATGACAATATTCACTAAAATTATAAATGGCGAAATACCTTCTTATAAAATCGCAGAGTCGGCTCATTTTTTTGCCTTCCTTGATATATTGCCACTACAAAAGGGCCACACTTTAATTGTACCTAAAATAGAAATTGACAAAGTATTTGACTTACCCGATTCTTTTATGAGCGAGCTAATGCTATTTGCAAAACCTATTGCTAAAGCTATTGAGGCATCCTTTGTTTGTAACAGAGTAAGTATGGTTACGGTAGGTTTAGAAGTACCGCACGCGCACGTGCATTTAATCCCCATTAATGGAGCTGCAGATATTAATTTTGACCAACCAAAATTAAAGTTAAGTGATGACCAGTTTAAGGAAATACAAGCATTAATTATAAGTAAGCTTTAATATTATTTCAACTTAACCCTTCCTGGGTTTTTTGCTAAAAAAGCCTCCCAGCCTTTAAGCCCCTTTGCTGCAGGTAAAACGGGACTGCTTAGTTGATACCAATGGCAAAGCGCAACACCTAAAGCGTCGGTTGCATCAAAATATTTAGGTTGCTTTTCAATTTTTAAAATTCGTTCAAGCATTTTCCAAACCATATCCTTGTCGGCATTTCCATTACCTGTTATAGATTGCTTTACTTTTTTTGGAGCGTATTCTACGACAGGTAATTTATAATGCATTGCGGCGGCAATAGCAACCCCTTGTGCACGACCTAGCTTTAGCATACTTTGTACGTTTTTCCCAAAAAAAGGAGCTTCAATAGCAAAGTGGGTAGGATTGTGTGTATCAATGAGCTCAATAATTTTTGCATGTATCATTTGAAGCCTTGCATAAATATCTTTTTCCTTAGTAAGCTTTAATACATCCATCTCAATCAAGGCCGGATGCGGGCCTCCTTTTAAAAGGGCATAACCTAATATTTGTGTACCTGGGTCAATTCCTAAAATGATGGGTGATTTGGGCATGCAATAAAGTTACATATATCATTCCAAAAACCGAACTTTACCGCACATGTTCAAAAAAGCAATACCATTAATAATTAATTACGGCAGAAAGTGTCTTGGCTTTTTGTTATTTATTATTTGTGGGATTGCCATTTATAAGGAAGCCATTTCGAATAAAAATTGGGCAGCGTTCGGGGTTGAAATACAGCAGCAGTTGCTACAGACTACTTTTATATATTGGGTCATTTTATTATTATTGATGGGATTAAATTTTATGCTAGAAGCACTAAAATGGAAGCGAGTAGTTGAAAAAAATAACCCTATTAATTTTCTTAAGTCGCTTCGCAGTGTTTTTGTGGGGCAAGCTTTTGCCTTTTTTACGCCCAATAGAATAGGAGAATACGTAGGAAGAACGATGTTTTTAGAAACAGGGAATAAGGCAAAAGGAGTAGCGCAGATGGCATGGACTTCTTATGCGCAATTATTAGTAACTATTATTATTGGGACAGTTGCACTATTTTGGAATTCACCATTCTTCGCTTGGTTAAAATGGGTAAGCCCATTAATAGCTTTATTTGCAATAATTATATTTTTTTATGATAGGCAATGGAAGGGCTGGCTGGCTGTATTAAATAAGCTTCAAATACCCACCCGTTCTAAAATCATTCTATTATTATTGTCTTTTTTAAGGTATGGAGTTTTCACCTTTCAATATGCTTGGGCAGCGAAAATGTTGGGTATGGACATTCCATTTTGGGTGTTAGGATCCTCCATTGCAGTTTTATTTCTATTTCTTTCCATTTTACCTACTATAAGTATTTCAGAATTAGTAGTAAGGGGACAACTTTTGTTATTAATTTTAGCCCCTTGGTACCCAAATGAAGGAATGATTATAGTCCTATCTTCCTTGATATGGGTTGTTAATTTTCTTATTCCTGCAATAATAGGCACTTGCTTATTATTGGGTTTCCGATTAAAGCAATAATTTTGTACAACTGAATTAGTAAATAAAAAAAATGTATATCCTTTATATTATAATAAATTTTTTGAGTTGGTTAAACCCAATTCCTGTGCCTCCTGCTAATAATGGAGTTTGCAATCAAATAAATAATTCCTTTATACCAGGAGAAAAGTTGCAATATAATATTTACTATAATGTAATTGGCTTATATGTGAATGCAGGTAGTGCAGAACTTACAACACAGTCTTCCAATTGGAACGGATCTGACGCTTTCATTTTTACGGCTACAGGAAGGTCAAATAGCAAGTATGATTGGATATTCAAAGTAAGGGATAAATATGAAAGTATTGTTGATGCGAGAAGCTTACTCCCTTATCAATTTACAAGACAAATAAACGAAGGCGGATTTCATCAATCTGAGTCAATACAATTTAATCAGAAAGGCAAAACTGCTATCACTGCCGATGTTACCTACAAGACTGCCGATTGCACGCACGATGTAATTAGTGCTATATATGCGGCAAGAAATATTAATTATGCTTTTTGTCAAATGAATGATAAAATATTTCTAAATTTCTTTTTAGATAAAGAATTATACCCTTCTTATTTTAAATTCTTAGGAAGAGACGTAATTACCACTAGGTTCGGAAAATTTAAAGTAATCAAAATTGCACCCTTATTGGTTAAAGGCACCGTATTTGACGGAGGTGAGAAAATGACAATATGGGTAACCGACGATGAAAACCATATCCCCGTAAGGCTAGAAACACCTATTATCGTAGGGAGTATAAAAATGGATATGGTAGGGTATCAAAACCTTAAGCATCCATTAACTTCTCTTATTGAATTAGTTGATACAAAATAATGCTACAGTACTGCGCCTAAACTACCTACACAATTTCTGCCAATTTGAAAGTAGTAGAAGCACGAATTCCCTTTTCTGTTAATTGTACTTTACAACATTCGTTTACCGGGTCGTGTTCAAAAAATAAAGTAAAGTTATTTTTCAGTGCCTCATTCAAGAACAATTCTTTTTCATCCAATGTAAGCAGTGGTTGCATATCATATCCCATTACATAGGGGATAGGAATATGGCCAATGCTTGGCAATAAGTCAGCCATATAAACGATGGTTTCTTTTCCTGTATTAATTTTAGGAAGCAACATGCCTTGGGTATGTCCATTTACGACATAACAGCTTAAGGAGGGGCTAAAATGAATTTCTTGCAAACTTGTATCGCTGTTGTAAACGGGGATAGTGATTAGCTTTAATTTGCCTGTTTTCCTTAGTGGCAATATATTCTCTGTTAAGAAGGAAGCACGTTCCCGTTTATTTGGGTTAAGTGCTAAGTTCCATTGGGTCTCACTCACCCAATAAGTAGCATTAGGGAATGCGGGCACTAATTGGTTGTCTATTTTATTAATTGCACCACCAACATGGTCAAAGTGTAAATGGGTGAGTAAAACGTCCGTAATTTCCTCAGGCTTTATTTTATAGGGAGCAAGGGCATTAGCTAAGGTTATAGTGTCATGAGGTTGATAATGCTTGAAAAATTTATCGTCTTGCTTATTTCCCATTCCGGTATCAATAAGTATTTTTCGATCTCCTTCAATAACCAATAAACACCTTAGTGCCCATGTACATAAATTAGTTTCGTCGGCAGGATTTAACTTGTTCCATATTGATTTTGGCACAACACCAAACATAGCGCCACCATCTAATTTAAATTTCCCTGTTTCAATACTATATAATTGCATTTTCTTTATGCTTTGAAGTGTGGTAAAGTAAAACAAAGCCAGTTATAAAAAACAGACATAACGCAAGGACTGAATTTCTTTGAGAGCCAGTGACTTCGTTGATCACTCCAAAACCAAACATCCCTATAACAATTGCGATTTTTTCTGTAACATCATAGAAACTAAAAAAGCTGGTAGTATCATGCGTTTCAGGCATTAATTTTGCGTAGGTACTTCGGCTTACTGATTGAATACCCCCCATTACAAACCCTACAAGTATGGCCAATGTATAAAATTGGACAACCCCATTTCTAGGTATAAAATAACCAACAACACATGCGCCCACCCAAAACAATACAGCTACCATGAGTGTATTTAAGTTGCCCCATTTGCTTGCTAATTTCGACATATAAAAAGCCCCAGGTATAGCCACAATTTGTATAATTAAAATAGCAATAATCAAGTTCGTGGTAGGAATATTCAATTCGCTTTTCCCATATAAAGTAGCGGCCAACATTATAGTTTGTACGCCCATATTGTAAAAGAAGAAAGCGGAAAGGAATTTTTTTAACACGGGTAAATGTCTTAATTGCAACCAAACCTTATGCAATTCTTTATAACCAGCACTAAGCAAGCCTTCTTTTTTTTCAGGATTTGCAATACTTACACCATCGGGCAGTTTTAAAATAAACCATTGCCCAAAACCAAACCACCAAAGGCCTGCCAATAAAAAAGAAACTTGTGAGGCTTTACCAACAGTGATGCCAAATAGTTCAGGTTTTAATACAAATACGAAACAAATTACCTGCAGGATAACGGACCCTGTATAACCCATTACAAAACCTTTCGCACTAACGCGGTCCCTATCAGCGGGTGCGGCAATTTCGGGAAGGTAGGAATTGTAAAATACAAGACTACCCCAAAATCCTACACAAGCAATTATTACCGAAATAAGCCCTAAATAAATATGGGAGCTATCAAAAAAGTATAAGGACATACAAGCTAAACTTCCCAAAGTGCAAAAGAATTGCAGGAACTGTTTTTTATTTCCTTTATAGTCGGCAATGGAAGAAAGTAGGGGTGACATTAAGGCAACAATAACAAATGCAATTGCTAATGCGTAATTATATAGGGCGGTATTTACGAATTCAAATGGCCCAATATGAACTTTGTCAATTAAGGTTTTTTCATTACCGTCGCTTGTTACTGCTTCGTAATAAGCAGGGAAAATGGTAGATGTAATAACAAGGCTATAAACACTATTTGCCCAATCGTACATGGTCCAACTATGTATTACTTTTTTTGAGGCTGTATGCATAACTACAGGGGGTTTGTATTCTTAAAAATACAATTAATTGTGCATGTGTCCTATAGGTACTTAGTATAAAGCAGGGCCATAATAGTTAAGCCGAGCGCTATTCTGTACCAGCCAAACAGGGCAAACCCCTTTTTTTGGACAAATTGAATAAAGAATTTCACCGAAATTAAAGCTACAATAAATGCCACAACAGCGCCTATTAGTAAAGTCAATAAATTGTCGTTAGAAAAAACTTCAGGGTGGTCCTGGTATACATCTAGTGTACTTTTAGCCGAAGCGGCAAGCATAGTTGGTACAGCTAAGAAAAAGGAAAATTCTGCAGCTGTTTTTTTTGTTAATTTTTGACTCATCCCTCCAATAATTGTAGCGGCACTTCGGCTAAGCCCCGGGAAAATAATGGATAATACCTGAAAGCATCCTACCACAAATGATTGTTTGTAGGTTAATTCTTCGGTTTCCACAGCAGGCTTATTAAATAACTTGTCCATGAATAATAATAGTACTCCTCCGGCTACCATAACAATAGCAATAATCCATAAATTATTCAGGGCAGCATCAATATGTTTTTTCAATAAAGCACCAAAAATTAATGCAGGGATTACGGCAACAATTAATTTAAGATAAAAGCTATAGTGTTTAAAGTTAAAGAATCTTTTATAGTAAATAACAACAATTGATCCAATAGCCGCTAGTTGTATCACAATCTCAAACAAATCAACAAATGGGGTATCGGCAATACCTAGGAAGGGATTGGCAAATTTCATGTGCGCTGTGCTTGATATAGGTAAGAATTCAGTAATGCCTTCAATAATTGCTATGATAATCGCTTGGATTAAGTCCATCTTAATGAAAATTTTATATTAAAAAAGCGATGAAATTCATCGCTTTAAGGAGGTGTAGTTAACTAGTGTTTTTTAAAAATCGCAAATACTTCTACGCAAAAACCAGCAATTATTAAAATGGGTGCTAGGGTAATTCTTCTGAAGGAGTATACTTCATCAGCGTTAAATACATTTGGGTCAGCGCTCTTGCCGCCTGCCATTAAAAGCATGCCAACTAGTAT